>CAZICA010000006.1:12626-27744 GCA_964537705.1 uncultured Candidatus Saccharibacteria bacterium | reverse complement strand
GCTATTTTATTAATATAAAATTAAGACGGAGGTGAGTTTTTTTATGAATAAGATAAAAAAATTTTTTCTTTACATTTTTCTTTTTGGGCTAATTTTTGGTCTCGGTTTTTTAACAAGAGATCTAATAAAACCAAAAGAAAAAAGTATTGTTTGGGAGCTTGTAAATAAAGAACCTCAGAAGAGAGAAATTGATTTTTCTTTGTTTTGGGATGTTTGGGACCTTGTTGAAAAAAACTTCATTGGTAAGATAGACAGACAAAAGCTTGTTTATAGCGCAATAAAGGGAATGGTAACAGGATTGGATGATCCATTTTCTTCCTTTTTAACGCCTGAAGAAATGAAAGAATTTGAGGAAGAACTCTATGGAAATTTTCAAGGTATTGGAGCAGAAATTACTATTAAAAACGGAAATTTAACAATAGTTACTCCTTTAAAGGACTCTCCTGCTGAAAAAGCAGGTCTTAAACCAGGAGATATAATTTTAAAAATAGATGATAAAGATGCTACTTTAATAGATCTTTTAACTGCTGTAAAATTAATTCGAGGACCTAAAGGAACTAAAGTTAAATTAACTATAAAAAGAGACAGTTTAATAAAAGAAATTGAAGTTGAAAGAGATTTGATAAAAATAAAAAGTGTAGAATTAGAATTTCTAGAGGATGGAAAAATAGCTTATCTTAAAATCTTGAGATTTCTTTCCCAAACTCCAAGCGAATTAATCAAAGCTGCTTCAGAGATTTTAGAAAGAAATCCTTCCTATGGGATAATCCTTGATTTAAGAAATAATCCAGGGGGATTTTTTCAAGGAAGTTTAGAAGTAGCATCAATGTTTATTCCTGATGGACCAATTGTTATCCAAGAATATAAAAATGGGGTAAAAGAAGTTTATCAAGCAAAACAAAATGCAAAATTAAGAGACTTTCCTTTAGTTTGTTTAATCAACAGAGGTTCTGCATCTGCTTCCGAGATTGTTGCAGGAGCAATTCGAGATAGAAAAAGAGGAATTCTTATTGGAGAAAAAACTTTTGGTAAAGGATCGGTTCAAGATCTTGAAGAATTAAAGGATGGAAGTGCCCTTCGATTAACTGTAGCAAAATGGTTAACACCAAATGGATTCCAAATCAACGGTCAGGGTCTTTTACCAGATATTGAAGTGAAGATGGAAGAGGATTCTGAAAAAGATCTTCAATTAGAAAAAGCAATAGAAGAACTTAAAATTCTTGCTTTAAAGTAAAAATGAGAGTAATACTTCTAAAAGACATTCCAAAAATCGGACAAAAAGATCAAATCTTGGATTTAGCACCAGGATATGTTAGAAATTATCTTTTTCCTCGAAAATTAGCTATTCCAGCAACTGAAGCAAATTTGAAAAGGTTAAAAATTAGGTTAGAAAAGAAAGCAAAAGAAAGAGAAGAAAGATTAAAAAAGCTTCGAGAATTAGCAAAAGAGTTAGCTACTAAATCTCTTTCGATAGAAGCAGAGGTTGGACCAAAAGGAAAACTTTTTGGATCTGTTACCTCCTCTCAAATCAAAAAAGTTTTAGAAGAAAAATATAAGTTAGAAATTCCTGAAGAAAATATTATTCTTTCAGAGCCTATTAAAAAACTTGGAAAATATCATGTTAAGATAAAATTCACTCCGGAGATTGTAACTGAAATAAAATTGGAAGTTAAAGCTAAAAAGAGTAAAAAATAATGGCTAAAACTAAATATATATTTGTAATGGGTGGTGTTATTTCTGGCCTAGGGAAGGGAATAGCTGTTTCCTCTATAGCTTTACTTTTAAAAAGCAAAGGATTTAGAGTAACAGCGATAAAAATTGACCCTTATATCAATGTAGATGCAGGAACAATGAATCCTACTGAACATGGAGAAGTTTTTGTAACAAAAGACGGAATGGAAACAGATCAAGATATAGGGAATTATGAAAGATTTTTAGATAAGGAATTAACTCGAGACAATTATATGACAACAGGTTTAGTCTATCTTTCTGTGATTCAAAAAGAAAGAAATTTAGAATATGGAGGGAAATGCGTTGAGGTCGTTCCTCATATTCCAGAGGAAGTAATAAGACGGATAAGATATGCAGGAACAAAGGCAAAAGCAGATTTTGTAATCATAGAGATAGGGGGAACAGTAGGGGAATACCAAAATATGCTCTTTTTAGAAGCTGCAAGAATGATGAAACTTAAAAATCCCAAAGATGTCCTTTTTATTTTGGTAAGTTACCTTCCAATTCCAGAAAAATTAGGAGAAATGAAAACAAAACCCACTCAACATGCCACTCGAGCCTTAAATACAGCAGGAATTCAACCAGATTTTATTTTATGTAGATCTGTTCAACCTTTAGATCAACCAAGAAAAGAGAAAATATCGGTGTTTTGTAATATAGACCCCGAGGATGTAATTTCGGCCCCTGATGTAGATAATATTTATGAAATACCTTTGAATTTCGAAAAAGAAAATTTATCTGAAAAAATTTGCAAAAAAGTGAGGAAAAAACCAAAAGAAACAGATCTTTTAAATGACTGGCGTGCTTTGGTTGAGAAAACAAAATTGCTTCAAACTCCTGTAGAAATTGGCATTGTAGGAAAATATTTTGGAATAGGAGATTTTACTCTTTCTGATTCTTATATTTCAGTGATAGAGGCAATAAAACACGCAGCTTGGTATTTTGATTATAAACCAAAAATTTCTTGGATTGATGCTGAAGAATTCGAAACAGAACCTGCTTCTATCCAAGTTCTTCAGAAATTGGATGGAATAGTAGTCCCAGGAGGGTTTGGAGAAAGGGGTTCCGAAGGTAAAATAAAAGCAATCCAATTTGCTCGAGAAAATAAAATACCATTTTTAGGACTTTGTTATGGAATGCAATTGGCGGTTTGCGAATTTGCAAGAAATGTAGCTGGGCTTAAAGGAGCAACTAGTTCAGAAATTAATCCTCGTGCAAAATATAAAGTGATAGATTTATTACCTCAGCAAAAAGAAAAAATAAAAAAGGGGGAATATGGAGGTACAATGAGACTTGGTGAATGGCCATGTAAGATTATAAAGTCATCTTTGGCATTTAAAGCATATAAAACCGAGCGAGTTTTTGAACGACATAGACATCGATATGAATTTAATAACAGATTTAAAAACAAACTTGAAAAAGCAGGTCTTAAAATTTCTGGCATTTGTCCGGAAAATAATTTAGTAGAAATTATCGAACTCCCTGATCATCCTTGGTTTGTTGGTGTTCAATTTCATCCAGAATTTAAATCAAGACCTTTGCGTCCCCATCCTTTATTTCGAGATTTTATAAAAGCTTCTATTGAAAGTTCAAGATTAAAACTTAAATAAAGACAGGAGGTCTTTGATGTTTGAAAAAGCAAAAGATTTATTAAAATTAAGAAAACAGGCTCTTCAATTAAAAAAGCAACTTTCCGCTATTGAAGTAGAGGCAGAGGTAGCAAAAGGACTGGTAAGAGTAAAAATTTCTGGTGATTTAAAATTAAAAGAAATTAATATCGATTCATCTTTTTTAATCCCTGAGAAAAAAGCAGAAATAGAACGACTTATTAAAGAAGTTATAAATCAAGGTCTTACTCGCGCTCAACAAGCTGCTGCTACTAAAATGCGAGAATTAGGATCAAATCTTGGTTTTCCTACTCTATAAAATATGTATTTAATTGTAGGACTCGGAAATCCTGGAAAAAAATTTAAAGAAAGTAGGCATAACATTGGATTTATGGCTTTAGATTTTTTTGTTGGGGATAAAGAAAAATGGCATTATTGTAAGGTGGGGAAGTATCTCTGGGTTAAAAAACAAATTAATGGAAAGGAGGTAGAATTAATAAAACCTCAAACTTTTATGAATAATTCAGGATTTGCAGTAGCCTCGGCTCAAAAGAAAATTAAAGTAGCGATAGAAAATATACTCGTTGTTTTAGACGATATGGATTTGCCATTAGGAACAATTAGAATAAGGAAAAAAGGATCATCAGGGGGGCATAAAGGTCTTCAATCAATTATAGATTATTTAAAAACCGAAGAAATTCCTCGATGTAGAATAGGGATAGGAAGATCTGAAAAAATTGATCCCCAAAAATGGGTTCTACAGAAATTTACAAAAGAGGAAAAAATAAAAGTGAAAGAAGTTCTTTCTCAAACAAAAAAAATCCTTCTTCAAATAATTAAAGAAGGAATAGAGAAACATCTTGGGACCTACAAGATCTAGTTGAGAGGATCCTGCCTCCGAGGGGTTAAAGCCTTAAAGGAGGGCCAAAAAAGGCTTTTGATTTTTTACCCTCGAAGGCAGGATCTTCTCTGCTAGATTATTTTAATATAGCATGAATTTTTGGCTTTGTCAACAATTTTTTTTTAAAAAAACGTCGCCTCAGGCGACGTTTAAAATAAGCTCAAATTTTTATAATTTAATCTCTCTGAAAATAAAAGATCTTTTCGATTAATTATTTTTTTTAGCCACATTTCTAATTCTCTATCATTTCCCGGTAATTCACAAACTTTTACAATTCGATGGAAAAATGGAAAATGAAATACTGTCTCTTTTAAAGAAGTATTTACAAAATAAATAGGTTCTTGATTTTCTAAAAATTCTATTTTAAAAATAAAAAGGATTTTAAAATCACAATCATTAGGATCAATAAAGGTGTTTTTCTTTATAATTTTGAATTTTATAAGTTTCTCTTTAAAAGCCATTGTAAATCTTTTTCTCATTTCTGGGGTAAGAAAAAGGGTTTCCGAAGGAAATTTTAAAGAGAAAATATCGGTTATAATTTTTTGATTTTTGATTTTAAAATCTTCTGGAAATAATTTAATCAAACTTAAATCTACTTTTTCTGGATCCATCCACCAAGTAACTCTTATTATCCGCCAATTCTTAGAGCGCCTTTCCATTTTTTACCTCCTTAATTAAAGAATTTTTTAAGGTGCTTAATAAATTTTATCATTAATTTTTTAAAAATGAAAGATCTAAAATATTGGGTTGCATTTTCTAAAATACTTCAATTAGGACCTAAAAGATTTAGGCTCCTTTTATCACATTTTCCTAATTTAGAAGAAGCTTGGAGAGCTCCTATTTTAGAATTAAAAAAAGCGGGTTTAGAAGAGAAAATTGTTAATCTTATAGAAAAAAGAAGAAAGGAAATTGATCCTGAAAAGGAAATGGAGATTTTAGCTAAAGAAAATATAAAAGTAATTCCAATAAAGGCAAAAGATTATCCAAAACTACTTTCAGAAATTTCTTCCCCTCCCCCTTTACTTTATTTGAAAGGAGAAATTTTATCTCGGGATGAATTTGCTATTGCAATAGTAGGGTCTAGAAAACCAACCCAATATGGAATTCAGGTCACTTTAGAAATTGCAAAAGATTTAGCTCTTGCAGGATTAACCATTATCTCAGGGCTTGCTTTAGGAATAGATACAATTGCTCATAAAATGGCTTTGGAAGCTAATGGAAGAACTATAGGGGTTTTAGGTGGGGGAATTGACTGGAACTCTATTTATCCAAAAGAAAATAAATATTTAATTGAACAAATTTTAGAAAAAGGTGGAGCTATTCTTTCAGAGTTTCCAATTGGTACGCCTCCTTTAAAGCAAAATTTTCCTTTTAGAAATAGAATAATCGCGGGGCTTTCTTTAGGTACTTTAGTTATTGAAGCAACTGAAACTTCTGGTGCTCTTTTGACAGCGCGGCATGCAATTGAAAATTCAAGAGAAGTTTTTGCTATTCCGGGTTCTATTTATAGTAAAAGTTCTGTAGGACCAAATAACTTGATTAAAATGGGTGGGAAATTAGTAACCTCAGCCCAAGATATTCTTGAGGAATTTAATCTTGGTTCAGTTAAAAAAATTATAAAAGCAAGAGAAATTCATCCAGATACCAAAGAAGAAAAGAAATTATTAGAATTTATTTCTGAAAATCCGATTAATATTGATGAATTAATAAAAAAATCAGGATTAGCTCCTTCTGTTGTAAATTCTACTTTGATCTTGATGGAAATGAAAGGTAAAGTAAGGAATTTAGGAGGAGGAAATTATGTAATTGGAAAATAAGTGCTATAAATAAGGTGTTTTTGACAAATTAAAGAAAGTGGTTTAATATATATCCGTTAATCGAAATGGATCCAAAAAATAAAAATTTGGTTATAGTCGAGTCTCCTGCTAAAGCAAGAACAATTGAAAAATTTTTAGGAAAAGATTTTAAAGTGGTTGCCTCCTATGGTCATGTAAGAGATCTTCCAAAAAATAGTTTAGGAGTAGATGTTGTTCATGGATTTAAACCAACCTATATCATTCCAAAAGAAGCAAAACCTTATGTGGAAGCATTAAAAAAGGAAGCAAAAGATATAAAAGATCTTTATTTAGCCACAGACTTTGATAGAGAAGGAGAGGCAATCGCTTTCCATGTGGTTGAAATTTTAAAACCACAATTATTGAATATTACTCCTAAAAGAATAACTTTCCATGAAATCACTAGAAAAGCAATAGAGGAAGCTTTAAAACATCCTAGAAATATTGATATGAATCTTGTCTCTGCCCAACAAGCACGAAGAATTTTGGATAGATTAGTTGGATATACCCTTTCTCCTCTTTTATGGAAAAAGGTAAAAAGAGGTCTTTCTGCAGGAAGAGTTCAATCAGTTGCTTTACGTCTTATTGTGGAGCGAGAAAAAGAAATAGAAAAATTTGTTCCTAAAGAATTTTGGAAAATTATAGCTATTTTAAAAAAGCAAAACGAAAATAAAGAATTTAAAGCAGAATTAATCCAGAAAAATGAGAAAAAACTAGAAATAAAAAACAAAAAAGAAGCAGAAGAGATTTTGGAAGAAATCAAGGAATCAGAATATCAGGTGAAAGGAATTAATAAAAAAGAATTGGTTAAAAATCCTCCACCCCCTTTTATTACTTCAACCCTCCAACAGACTGCCTTTAGAGAGTTAGGTTTTACAGCTAAAAAAACAATGTTTATAGCCCAAACTCTTTATGAGGGAGTAGATTTACCTGAAGGTCGGGTAGGGATTATCACTTATATGAGAACTGATTCTTTAAATGTAGCTGAAGAAGCAATTAAAGAAGTAAGAGAATTAATAAAAGAAAAATTAGGGGAGAAATACTTACCAGAGACTCCTTTTAAGTATAAGACAAAAGTAAAAGGTGCTCAGGAGGCCCATGAAGCTATAAGACCGACTTCCTTTAAAAGAATTCCAGAAGAGATAAAATCTTATTTAACTTCCGATCAATTTAAATTATATCGCCTTATTTGGAAAAGGGCTGTTGCTAGTCAAATGAAAGCTGCTGTTTATGAAAAAACTCAGGTAAATATTGAAACAAAAGGGAAAGAAAATAACTTATATCTTTTTAGAGCTGAAGGTGAAGTCCTTAAGTTTGAAGGATGGGAAAAAATCTATCCTCAAGAGAAGAAAGAATTTGTTTTACCATCTCTTGAAGAAGGAGAAATTCTGAATTTAGTAAAACTCAATCCAGAACAACATTTCACAAAGCCACCACCTCGATACTCTGAAGCAAGTTTAATAAAAACACTTGAAGCAAATGGAATAGGACGTCCTTCAACTTATGCTCCTATAATTTCAACCCTTCAAGATCGAGGATATGTGAAATTGATTAACAAAAAATTTCATCCCACCGAATTAGGAAAGATCGTTAATAATCTTTTGGTTAATAATTTTCCAAAAATTGTGGATGTAAATTTTACAGCGGAAATGGAAGAAAATCTAGATAAAATAGCTGCAGGAAAAGTTGCCTGGGTTCCTGTGGTGGAAGAATTTTGGGATCCTTTTGAAAAATTGTTAAAAGAGAAAGAAAAAGAACTCAAAAAAGAAGAAATTGTGCCTATTGAAAAAACTACCCAAACTTGTCCTTTATGTGGAGGAAAATTGGTGATAAGATTAGGAAGGTTTGGAAAATTTTTGGCTTGTTCTAAATTCCCGAAATGCAGATTCAGTAAACCTTTAGAAACTGATGTAAAAAAACTTGGAATAAAATGTCCGAAATGTCAAATAGGAGAAGTGGTAGCAAAAAAAAGTAGAAAAGGAAAGTTATTCTATGGTTGTTCTCGATACCCAAATTGTCAGTGGGCAAGTTGGAAAAAACCGGAAGACTGACTGATTGAAATTTAATCTTTTAAATGATATACTTTAGTCATGGGAAAATTTAAATTAATCGAACATCCAGCAGATATTGGAATAGAAATAGAAGCAGAGGATCTTAAAGATCTTTTTGAGAATGCTGCAAGAGGAATGCTTTCGATTATGATTCATCATCCAGAGAAGGTTGAATTAAAAGAAAAAAGAGATATCAAAATTAAAGGGATGGATTTAAAAGAACTATTGATTAATTTTCTTTCAGAATTTTTATATTACATTGATGCAGAAGGTTTGATTTTTAAAGAATATAAGATAAAAACTATTAAAGAAGAAAAGGAAGGAGAATGGCATTTAGAAGCAACTCTTTTTGGAGAAACTTTCAATAGAGAAAAACATGGGTCGAATATAGAAATAAAAGCTGTTACTTACCATAGATTAGAGATTAAAAAAGAAAATGAGAAATGGAAAGCTAGAGTAATATTTGATATATAAAAATGAAAATCTCAATCAATCAACTTAAACAATTAGACAAGTTCCGGTGGGAAATTCCTAAATCAACTATTCCGAATATGAAAACCAACGCCATTGTTTATGCTACTTATAAGATGCTTCAGGCAATTTCAGGTGATCTTTCTTTAACCCAGACTGCAAATGTAGCTACTTTAGATGGAATAGTCGGTCCTTCTCTAGCTTTACCAGATATTCATCAAGGATATGGCTTTCCAATTGGAGGAGTTGCTGCTTTTGATCTAGAAAAAGGAATTGTTTCTCCAGGAGGTGTTGGTTTTGATATTAACTGTGGAGTTAGACTTTTAACTACTGGTTTGGAGACAGAAGAAGTTAAACCAAAATTAAAAGAAATAATTGACAAGTTATTTTTTGCTATCCCCTCAGGAGTTGGATCGAAAGGACAAATTAGAATTTCTATGGAAGAATTAGACGAGGTTTTAAAAAAGGGTGTCCTTTGGGCTTTAGAAAAGGGATATGCCAAAGAAGAAGATTTAGAACATATTGAGTCAAAAGGATGTTTAAAAGAAGCAGATGCTTCGAAAGTTTCCTTTCATGCAAAGAAAAGAGGAATGCCTCAATTAGGATCATTAGGTTCTGGAAATCATTTTCTAGAAATTCAAAATGTAGAACAAATTTTTGATAAAGAGATAGCAAATCGGTTAGGAATAAAAGAGAATCAAATAGTGATTATGATTCATACTGGTTCAAGAGGATTAGGTCATCAAGTTGCTACTGATTATATTTCTGTAATGAGAGCGGCTATGAGAAAATATAATATAAGAGTTCCTGACATTCAGCTTGCCTGCGCTCCAATTAATTCAAAAGAAGGTCAAGATTATATAAAGGCAATGTCTGCTGCAGCAAATTATGCTTGGTGCAATAGACAATTAATCACTCATTGGGCTAGAGAAGTTTTTAAAGAAATATTTCCAGAAGCTCAGCTTAAATTGGTCTATGATGTTGCTCATAATATAGCTAAATTCGAAACCCATCATTTCAAAGGTAAAGAGATCAAAGTTCTAGTTCATCGAAAGGGTGCAACTCGTGCTTTTCCTCCAGGGCATCCAGAAATTCCTTCTGATTATAAAGAAATAGGTCAACCAGTTTTAATTCCAGGAGATATGGGTAGAGCTTCTTATATTTTGGTGGGAACTTCAAAAGCAATGGAAGAGGTTTGGGGATCTACTTGTCATGGGTCCGGTCGGGCTATGTCAAGAGCAGCAGCAAAAAGACAAACTACTTTTGAAAAAGCATCAGCTTGGCTTAAAGAACATGGAATAATTGTAAAATGTGCTTCTGAAACAGGAATTACCGAAGAAATGCCGGAAGCTTATAAAAATGTTGATGAAGTAGTTGAAGTTGTTGCTGGTGCCCAGATTGCAAAAAAAATAGCAAGGATGAGACCATTGGGAGTAGTAAAAGGATAAAAAGGAGTTATAAAAATGGAAGAAATAAGAATACATGGACGAGGAGGTCAAGGATCGGTAACAGCAGCTTTTTTACTAGCCGAAGCTGCTTTCTATGATGGAAAATACGCTCAGGCATTTCCTTCATTTGGAGTAGAGAGAAGGGGAGCTCCAGTTGCTTCTTTTGTGAGAATTTCCGATACCCCCATAAGATTAAGAGAACAAATTTATCATCCAGATTATGTAATTATTCAAGACGCATCTTTAATTCCAAAAGTTGATGTTTTTTCTGGAATAAAAAAGAATACATTAATAATAATTAATACAGAAAAATCCAAAAAGGAGTTACTTTCTAAAATAGATAATAAAAAAATTTCCAAAAATATTTTTTTACTGCCTGCAACAGAAATAGCTCTAAAGATAATTAAAAAACCAATTGTTAACACCATTATGATAGGAGCATTTGTCGCTGTAACAAATTTAATAAATTTTGATTCTTTAAAAAGAGCTATTAAAGAAAGATTCCCAAAAGAAATAGCCAAACAAAATATTAAAGCAGTGGAATTTGCTTTCAAATATATGAAAAAAGAAATAGAGTTTAAACCTAAAATTCATGAACAAATGATAGAAAATAAAGAAAGATTTGCTGTAAGTAGTTAAAAGGAGGAGAATTGGCTAAAAAGAAGATAAAAAATTATTGCGATCCCGGAAGTTCAATAGAGTATAAAACCTCAGGTTGGAGAACATTTAAACCAGTTTTTGACAGAAAAAAATGTATTAAATGTGGTCAATGTGAACAGGTTTGTCCAGAAGGAGTTTGTTTTTATAATAAAGCTAAAGATGCCTATGATGTTGATCTTACTTATTGTAAAGGATGTGGACTATGTGCTAAAATTTGTCCCGCTAAAGCAATTCATATGGAAATTGAAGAAAAATAATTATATTATTAAATTTACCCTATGAGAGAGTTACTTGAAGGATCAAAAGCAGTTGCAAAAACAATTGCCTTTTGTAGGCCAAAAGTAATTTCTGCTTATCCTATAACTCCTCAAACTCATATTGTGGAGGAATTAGCTCAGTTTGTTGCAGAAGGGAAGTTAAAAGCGGAATTTGTAAGAGCAGAGTCAGAATTTGGAGCAGCTTCAATTGTTTTAGGAGCCTCTCAAAGAGGAGTTAGAACTTACACAGCTACTTCATCTCAAGGTCTTCTTTTAATGACAGAGGTTCTTTTTAACATTGCTGGATTGCGACTTCCTGTTGTTTTAACTTGTGCTAATCGTGCTCTTTCAGCACCTATTAATATTTGGAATGATTGGCAAGACGCTTTAACCTTAAGAGATAGTGGATGGGTAATGTTTTTTGGGGAAAATCTTCAAGAAGTAGTAGATTTCCATATTTTGGCTTATAAAATTGCAGAAAAATTAAATCTTCCCGTAATGGTCAATATGGATGGATTTCTTCTCACTCACACCGCTGAAGTAGTTGAGATTCCAGAAGAAAAATTGATAGAGAAATTTTTAGGTCCTTTTAAACCTTCTTTATTTTTAGATCCTAAAAATCCTAAAACTTTCGGTTTTTTAGCTGATCCAGATTATTATCAAGAATTCAGATTAGCCTTACACCAAGATCTTTTAGAAGGGCTTAAGAAAATTGTAGAATTAACTCAAAAATTTAATAAATTTTTTGGAAGAAATTTGAAATTAATAGAAGGTTATAATCTTAAAAAAGCAGAAACAGTTTTTGTCACTATGGGTTCGCTTGAGGGGACTGTAAAAACATTAATAGATGATCTTAAAAGTAAAAAAATTGGTCTTATAGGAATAAAATTGTTTCGGCCATTTCCAACTAAAATTTTTGCAAAATTAATCAATCCATCAATTAAAAGACTCATTGTATTAAATAAAGCTGTTTCTTTAGGAGTTGAAGGAATTTTAACCTCTGAAATAAAAAGAGCTATTTTTGGAAAGAGGATAGAAATTAAAGACGAAATTTTAGGTCTTGGAGGAAGAGATATTAAAAGAGAAGATTTAATTAAATTAATATGAATGGGAAGATAAAATCTTATATGAAAAAAGATCTTTTAGCTCCAGGACATCGAGCATGTGCTGGTTGTGGGCAAGTAATTGCTGCTCGAGCTGTTATTAATGCTTTAGGAAAAAATACTATTGTTGTTGGAGCAACAGGATGTCTTGAAGTAGTAACCACTCCTTATCCTTTCTCTGCTTGGAAAGTTCCTTATATTCATTCTCTTTTCGAAAATGCTGCTGCTGTTGCATCAGGAATTGAGGCAGCACTAAGAGCTCAAAAATTAGACAAAAGGATAAATGTAGCTGTTTTTGCTGGAGATGGAGGAACTGTAGATATTGGTTTTAGAGCTTTATCAGGAATGTTTGAAAGAGGAGATAATGTTTTATATGTTTGTTTTGATAACGAGGCATATATGAATACAGGAATCCAAGCTTCTGGATCAACTCCATGGGGAGCTTGGACTACTACAACTCCTGTTGGGAAATTCTCTTTTGGGGCTCGTCAAGCGAAAAAGAATATGATAGCTTTTGCTGTTTCTCAAGGTCTTTTATATGTAGCATCAACTACAGCAGGATATCCTTTAGATATTAAAATGAAGGTTCAAAAGGCTCTTGAATTTTATGGTCCAAAATATCTTCATATTTTAGTTCCTTGTCCTGTTGGTTGGGGATATGATTCTAATCTTACAATAGAAGTAGGGCGTTTAGCTGCTCAAACTGGTCATTTTCCTGTAATTGAAGTAATTGAAGGAAAAATTACTAAAGTTCTTAAAACACCCGCAAAACGCCCTAAAATCAGCTCTTATTTAAAACTTCAAAAAAGGTTTGCTCATTTATTTAAAACAAAAGAAGGAAAAAAACAAATTGATCATCTTCAAAAAATGGCAGATGAAAATATAGAGGTAATAGGACTCTGTCCTACATGTGAAGAGCATGAGATTTTAACTCACTATGAATCTGTTGATAATCTAAATATCCAATAATGAAAAAAGCAAAAATCAAATCAATAATTGCAAGAGAAATTTTAGATTCTCGAGGAAATCCTACCTTGGAGGTAAAAGTAATTCTTTCTGATGGAACTTATGGAAAGGCTTCAGTTCCTTCAGGAGCCTCGACCGGTAAATTTGAGGCCCTAGAATTAAGAGATAAAAATAGAAAAAGATACAATGGAAAAGGCGTTTTAAAAGCAATCAATAATGTGAATAAGAAAATCGCAAAATTATTAAAAGGGAAAGAAGTAGAAAAACAGCAGACTATAGATAAAGCAATGATAGAACTTGACGGAACTTCAAATAAGTCAAATCTTGGAGCAAATGCGATTTTAGGAGTTTCTTTAGCAATAGCACGAGCGGGAGCAAATTTTTATAAATTACCCTTATATATTTATTTAAGAAAAATTTTTGACCTTAATTTTTCGAACTTTATTTTACCAGTACCTTTAATGAATATAATAAATGGTGGAAAGCATGCAGATAATAATTTGGATTTTCAAGAATTTATGATTGTGCCAAAAGGATTTTCGAGTTTTTCAAGGGCCCTTCAGGCAGGGGTAGAGATTTTCCATCAATTAAAAGAAATTTTAAGATCAAAAAAACTTTTCACTGGTGTAGGAGATGAAGGAGGATTTGCTCCGAATTTAAGTTCAAATCAAGCAGCAATAGAATTAATAATAGAGGCTATTTTGAAAGCTGGTTATAAACCAGACAAAGAAGTTTTTATAGCTCTTGATGTTGCTGCATCAAGTTTTTGGAAAAAGAAAGATACTTATCAGTTTAAAAATAAAAAAAATCTTTCAACTGATGAGTTAATAAAATTGATAGAAAAACTAATAAAGACCTATCCAATAATTTCCATTGAAGATCCTATTTATGAAGATGATTGGGACACCTGGAAAGCATTTACTGAAAAAGTGCTTAAAATAAAAAACATACAGATCGTTGGAGATGATTTATTTGTAACTAATCCTCAAAGAATTAAAAAGGGAATTGATCTAAAAGTTGCAAATGCTGTGTTAATTAAACTAAATCAAATAGGAACTCTAACAGAAACAATAGAAGCTGTTAAATTGGCCCAAGGAGCAAATTATAGAACAATTATTTCTCATAGATCAGGGGAAACAACAGACGATTTTATTGCTGATCTTGCAGTAGCTTTAAATACGGGCCAGATAAAAACAGGTTCTCTTTCAAGAGGTGAGCGAATTTGTAAATACAATAGATTATTAGAAATAGAAATAGAGGAAAAAACCAAATTTAAAGGAGGAGTTTTATGAAAAAGTTAGTTTTAATTTTAGGAGGAATTTTAATCATTCTTTTGATCTGTTTTATCTTTGCATTTATAGGAATAAAAAATCTTATAAAAGAAAAAACAGCCTTCCATGAAATTTCAAAGCCAGAGATAGTGAGAAAATTAAAATTCGACGGCGAAAAAGAGGAAATTGAATCAAAATTAATAGTTAAAGAAGGAAATTTGGTTATCAAAGTAAAAGACCTTGATCAAGGAATAAAAACTTTAGAAAAATTAGCAAATACCTTTAAAGGATCGATAGTTCTTTCTCAACAAAGGAAATTCCCCAAAAGCAAAATAAAAGCAAAAATTGTATTAAGAATTCCAGAAGAACATTTCGATAAAGCTCTTCAAGAAATAAAATCTATAGCCATAGAAATAATTTCTTCAGAAATAAAAGGAGAAGATATTACAACAGAATATATAGATCTTAAAGCAAGACTTAAAAATCTAGAGGCAGTTGAAAATCAATTATTAGAGATTCTTAAAAAAGCTAAAACAACTCAAGAAACTTTGGCAGTCTTTAGAGAACTTAAAGATATAAGGAATCAAATCGAAATTTTAAAAGGAAGAATTCAATTTCTTGAAAGAAGTTCAAAATTTGCAAAAATTATTGTGAATTTAATTCCAGAATTCCCCCTGAAAGAGAAAAAATGGTTTCCTTTAATTACTGCTAAAATTGCTTTAAATTCTATGATTGTATTCTGGAAATGGGTTCTTGATGCGTTGATATGGCTTCTAATTTTCTTCTCACCGTTTATTTTGATTGGTCTGATAATTTG
>CAZICA010000006.1:3825-12526 GCA_964537705.1 uncultured Candidatus Saccharibacteria bacterium | reverse complement strand
GTCTGATAATTTGGTTTATTAAAAGAAGGAGGTAAAATGAAAGGAATCTTAGCGGCAATTCTTTCAACAATTATTGGGATTGTAATTTTGGGAGGACTTGAATGGGCGGTGGAAAACCAAATTGAAATGAGAATACTTCTTCCTTGGGGAGTAATTTATCTAGTAGTAATTTTGCTTTTATTTGGATTTATTTTTAAACAAGAAAAAGTTTCTAAAAAAGAAGAAAAAAAGGAGAAAGAAGAAGAGAAAGAAAAAGAAAATCAAGGTCAAAATTCTTTGTAAGGACAAATGAACGCGCTTCCTTTATCAATCCAAAATTTAGTGAAACTAATCTCTCAATTTCCTGGAATTGGACAAAAATCTGCTGTAAGAATTGCTATTTGGCTTGCTTTAAGGCCTAAAAAGGAAATAAAAAAACTTGTAGATGCAATAATTGATCTTAAGAAAAAATTAAAAATTTGTCCAATTTGTTTTAATTTAGATGAAAAAGCTCCTTGTCGAATTTGTAGCGATCTTTCAAGAAAAAAAAACCTAATATGTGTAGTAGAAGATTTTTTTGATCTAATTTCTGTAGAAAAAACAGGATTTAAGGGAACCTATCATATCCTTTGGGGTTTAATCAATCCTACCCAAGGAATTGGACCTAAAGAACTTAAAATAAAAGAATTGATAGATAGGATTAAGACTTTAAAGAAAAAATATAAAAATATTGAAGTGATACTTGCTACTAATCCAACTGTAGAAGGAGAGGCAACCGCTATCTATTTGCAAAAAACTCTTACTCCATTTAAAATTAGAATAACAAAATTAGCAAAAGGAATTCCTGAAGGAGCTGATCTAGAATATACAGATGAAATTACTCTTAAAAAAGCGATCGAAGGAAGGAGGGAATTAAAATGAAATCCATCTTTATCTTGATTGTCTTTATATTAATTTTAGTTATTCTTTATTTGTCCTTTTATCAAAAGAGAAAAAAGAAAACCCCTTTAAGAAAAACTCCAAAAGAGATTTTTAAAGAAAAAGAAAGAAGAAAAAAATTAATTCTCGAGAAAATGAAAGGAATGGAAGAGTTTAGTTTTTCTCAAGTTCAATATATACTGGGATTTTCTGAATTTGATTTAAAAAGATATTTAGAAGAATTAAAAGACGAAGGAAAAATAGAGGAGATAAGAAAGGGAAATTATAGAATAATTTAAACTAAAATGTCTTTATATCTTTTCAATAGCTTAACCCAAAAAAAAGAGATTTTTAAACCCTTAAAAAAGGGGGAGGTTAAAATCTATGTTTGTGGTCCTACTGTTTATGGAAGAATTCACATTGGGAATGCTAGAACTTTTTTATTCTTCGATATTTTAAAAAGATATTTAAAATGGTGCGGTTTTAAAGTGATCTATGTTTCAAATATCACTGATGTAGGACATTTAACAGACGAAAAAGAGGATAAAATAATGAAAGGAGCAGCTGAAGCTGGTTTACCTGTTAAGGTTTTTATTGAGGAGCATATCAAAAATTATTTAGCTGATCTAGATTATCTAAATATAGAAAGACCTGATATAATGCCCCGAGCTTCAGAGCATATAAAAGAAATAATCGAGACAGTTAAAACTTTGCTTAAAAAGGGTTATGCCTATGAGATTGAAGAATTACCTGGATCTAAATCTGTTTATTTTGATATATCTAAATTCAAAAGTTACGGAAAACTTTCTCGGCAAAGATTATCTCAACTAATTAATAAAACAAGAGAACCTCCTAATGAGAAGAAAAGAAATCCTGGTGATTTTGCTCTTTGGATCGCAGCCGAGAAAACATATCCTTTAGTATGGAAAAGTCCTTGGGGATTCGGATTTCCGGGATGGCATATAGAATGTTCCACCATGAGTGGGAAATATCTAGGAATTCCCTTTGATATTCATGGAGGCGGGATAGATCTAATATTCCCTCATCATGAGAACGAAATAGCTCAGGCAGAAGCAGCAACAGGAAAAAAATTTGTTAATTATTGGATTCATTGCGAGCATTTGCTAGTAAATATGAAAAAAATGTCAAAATCTTTAGGAAATATTTACACTTTGGAAGACATTATTTCTCGAGGTTATAATCCCCTTGCTTTAAGATTTTTAGTACTTTCTTCTCATTATCAATCAAAACTTAATTTCACCTGGAAATCTTTAGAAGCTGCTTCAAACTCATTAGAAAATATTTACGAATTTTTAGAAAAATTACTTCAATTAGCTCCAACCAAATTAACAGAAAAACTACCTCCAAAATCAGCTGAGTTAGAAACTAAAGTTAAAGAAACAAAAAAGAGAATCAAAGAAGCAATGAATGATAATCTATCTACGCCTGAAGTTCTTTCTGCTCTTTTTGAATTAATGGATTTTACTACTAGTCTTTTAAGCAAAAAATTGGTTGATATCAGTTCTGTTTATCAATTATTTTTAGATGTAGATCAATTTTTAGGACTTAGATTTAAAGAAACAATAGAGGAAGAATTAGCAGAAGAAATATTAGAACTTATTAAAAAAAGAGAAGAATTTAGATTGGCAAAAAACTTTAGAGACGCTGATCGGATAAGAAATAGATTAAAAGAAATGGGAATAGAGATTGAGGATACTCCTTACGGACCTATATGGAAACGAACTAAAAGAATTCCTATCTGGGAAAGGTAAAATGAAATTTAAAATAGAAGGTGGGTATTCATTAAATGGAGAAATTAAAGTAGGAGGTTCAAAAAATGAGGCGTTAGCAATTATAGCGGCTACAATTTTAATTAATGGGAAAACAAAATTAACTAATGTTCCTGAAATTACCGATGTTGAGAAAATGCTTAAATTACTTGAATCGATGGGAGCGAAAGTGAAAAGAAATAAAAATAAAATAGAAATAGATAGTTCAACAATCTCCTCTACAGAACCAGATTTTGATTTGGTAAGATGTATTAGAGCTTCAATTTTATTAATAGGTCCTTTACTCGCTAGATTTGGAAAAATAAAAATCCCACAACCAGGAGGATGTTTTATCGGGTCAAGGCCTGTTGATACTCATTTTAAAGCTTTTGAAAATCTCGGAGTAAGAATTAGAGAACATCCTCCTTTTTATATTCTTGAAGCACCAAATGGAATTTCTCCAGGAAAAATAATTTTGGAAGAAATGAGTGTTACCGCAACCGAAAATGTAATTATGGCCGCAAGTATAACTCCAGGAACTACAGAAGTCCGGTTAGCTGCTACAGAACCTCATGTAGAGAATTTGATTTTATTTTTAAATAAAGCTGGAGCAAAAATAAAAGGAGGTGGCACTCATAATTTAATTATCGAGGGGGTAAAAAATTTATCAGAAATAGAGTTTGAAATTTCTCCTGATCCAATTGAAGCTGCCACCTTTGCTATAGCAGGAGCTATTACCAAAGGAGATATACTCATAAAAGATATTAACCCAAATTATCTAGATATGTTTTTTTTGAAATTTAAATCTGCGGGAGGAAATTTCAAAATAATTCAAAAAAATAAATTAGCAGATCTTCATATTATGCCAGCAACAATGTTTAAAGCAATAAATATAAGAACAGATATCTATCCTGGTTTTCCAACAGACCTTCAAGCCCCTATGGCAGTTCTTATGACTCAAGCTCATGGTACTTCAAGAATTTTTGAAACAATGTATGAAGGAAGACTTAACTATTTAAAAGAACTTATAAAAATGGGAGCAAATGTTAGTATCCAAACTCCTCACCAAGCACTAATAACTGGCCCAACCCCTCTTTATGGAAAAGAAATTACTTCTTTAGATTTAAGAGCTGGCGCCACCTTAATTTTAGCTGCTTTAATCGCTCATGGAACTTCGGTAATTAATCAAGCAGAGATAATAGATAGAGGATATGAGAAAATTGATGAAAAATTAAAATCTTTAGGAGCTAAAATTGAAAGAGAAAAATGAAAGCAGTAGTTCAAAGAGTTAAAAAAGCCTCAGTTAAGATCGGCAATAAAGAAATAAGTTCTATAGGAAATGGTCTTTTAATTTTTCTAGCTATTAGAAGGGGAGATAAAGAAGAACAGGCAAGGTGGATGGCTCATAAAATTGCTAATTTACGTATTTTCTCTGATAAAGCAGGGAAATTTAATTATTCTTTAATTGATATCAAAGGAGAAGTACTGGTAGTTTCTCAATTTACGCTTTATGGCTCTATTTCTACTGGATTCAGGCCAAATTTTACCGAAGCAGCTTCTTTTGAAGAAGCAAAACTATTATATGATAAATTTATTGCTTTTCTTAAAGAAGAAGGCATAGAAGTAAAGACTGGTAAGTTTGGAAAATTAATGCTAATAGAGATTCTAAACGATGGGCCGGTGACTATAATTCTGGAAAAAAATCCTTCTCTATAAAAATGAAAATCGAAAAGAAACTTTTGAGTTATTTTGAAAAGAATTAAAATCAAGGTATAATTTATTTAGAATGGAAGAAATTAAGAAATTTTTAAAATTAGAAGAAGATCTGATAAAAGAATTAGTTTGGGATAGTTCGTTTTCTGCTTTTTGGGATCTAATTTCTCAATTAAAAGCGGAAAAATTTACAACTCATAAGATTACACCTCAAGGATTATGGGAAGCTTTAAGAATATTGATAGACGAGGAAATTAAAGCACTTTATAAAAAATATCCAAAACTTTTGACTTTAGATCCATGGATTTTAAAAGAATTTTCCACACAGGTCCATTCGGCTGCTTATTGTACTCAAATTTTTTATTTAGCGGAAAAAATTGCAAAGGGGCACAAACTTATTCCTTTTAAACTTACAAAAGAACCAAGAAAATTTTTAGAATTGTTTAAGGAAAATTTTGATCAATTAACAAATCAAATAGCTTCTCTACCTAAAGAAAAACAATCTATTTTGGTATATTTAAAAGTAACACATCTAATCCAGTTTTTAAAAAAATTTCCTAATGAAAAAATACCTATATGGCTTATAAAAATAGCAGAAGATTTTTTTCATAATGTGGTTGGATGGAGTTATATGCTTTCTCTTTTAGCAGAAAAAAATAAAAAAGAAAACAAACTGTTGGCTTTCCTTACTCGGAAGATTTTTTAAAATGTCTATCTTTATTTTTTATTTGGAAAAATTTTTTATCTTACCTTGTTTTCTAGGAATAATATTAATTTTGAATTTTTAAGGAGGGAAAATGAAAAAAGTAGTAGGTTTTGGATTAATTATTCTTTTTATTTTAGCTGTGTTTTGGTATTTATCTTTCTGGAGAAAAACTCCTGAAGAAGTGATTGGATTGGAATTTAAAAAATTGATTGAAGATTACGCAGATGCTACTTATCTCTTCTCAGCAATTTTACACGTTAATCCAGAAAAAACTTCTTACTCAAAATGGCAGGATTGGATCAAAAAGAATCAAATAGAATGGGCTAAAATAGAAAAAAATTCTAAAAATTTGTTAACTAAAATAAATCAAATCTCAATAATCAATTCTGTTTATGCTCAAGAGGAAGTAGAACTTGCTATTCCAAAACAAACTTTAGAAGCGGAGTTAGAAAAAATTTTTAAAGAAAATATAAAATTCACAGCAGAAAAAGCTCCAAAAGGGGAAAAAATCAAAAAAGTGATGGAGACTTTTAATTTAAGTGCAAAAGAAGCCCAAAAGATTTTAGAAGAACTTTATCAACTTGATGCTAAAACATATGAAGAAAAAGCTAAATTTTATGAAAAAACAGCAAAGTTTCTTAGTCATTTAAAAACAACTTCGTTTATCGCAGTTGCTACCGGAGGTATTATTCTTTCTGCTGGAGAGGTTCTTGCTGCTAGTTCCTTAATAACAAAGGGGGTTGGTTTCCTTACTCTTTCAATAGAAGGAGCGGATGTAGTGTTAGCTATCGGTGAAGAAGGTGCAGAAATTTTGGATAACAGAAAATGGAAAACAGCTTTTGTTGAGGCAAGAGAATTTTTGGGTCCTGTAACTGATATCATGGCTTTTGTGGATTTAAAAGAAGGCTTAAAAACAGCAGGAAATTGGATAACTTTATATAATTATGGAAAAACTGCTATCTCTTATATTAAAAAGACTCAAGAACTAAAAAAATCTATAGATTATACTTTAGATCTTAAATTCAATCTTTCCTCTGAAAGAAAATTAGAAGTAACTCTTGCAAAAGATTTCACCATTTATAAAAATTATTTTATTAATCCAAAAGAAGAAATATTAACCAATTATTTGGCTGTATTTCCTCAAGGAAGTTACCTAATTGACAATCAAGAAATTGAAATTAATATTTCAGAAAAAAAGAAGATTAAAGAAAATAAAACAGATATCTTTAAAAATCCAGAAGTGTTTTATCGCAAATATTGCGAAATAACAATTCCTATTTCTATAAAATATGGAATAGAAACAGATGTAGAAACTTGTATCCGTCAACAAATTTCTTCGGAAGAACAACTTTATAATATTTGTATCCAACAAGAAAAAGACAAAACAAAATGTAAAGAAAGCATAGAAAGTTATCGAAAATCGTTTGAGAAAGTTTTAACTCGTTTTGGTTGCGAAGAGTTTGTAAAGAATTTCTGTAGCGGAATAGCAAGTTCTGAACCTAGAGCGAAAGAAAATTGTCTTGATTTTTTAAACATATGTAAAAATTTACCGGAAGAACAGCCGTTTTAGTTGTCTTTAAAAATAAGAAGTGATAAAATTAAAAAAGAATGACTTTAAAAGAAATTTTGAAAAAATTTAAAGCGTTAGCGGATCCGAAAGCAAAAGAAGGAATGGCAAAATATGGCATCACTTCCAAAAAAGTTTATGGAATTTCTATTCCTAATTTAAGAAAATTAGCGAAAGAAATCTCTAAAAACCATGAACTCGCAAAAGAACTTTGGAAGGAAGGATCTCGAGAAGCAAAAATCTTAGCAAGTATGATTGATGACCCTGAGTTAGTGGATGAGAAACAAATGGAAGAATGGGTAAAGGATTTTGATTGTTGGGAAGTATGTGATCAATGTTGTTTAAATCTTTTTTGGCAAACTCCTTTTGCTTTTAAAAAAGCAATAGAATGGAGTAAAAGAAAAGATGAATTTGTTAAAAGAGCTGGTTTTGCCCTAATGGCAGTTTTAGCTTGGAAAGATAAAAAAGCAGAAGATAATAAATTTTTAAAATTTTTTTCTTTAATTAAACAACAAGCAACAGATGAACGCAATTTTGTTAAAAAGGCAGTAAACTGGGCGTTGCGTCAGATTGGTAAAAGAAATTTAAAATTAAATGAAGAAGCAATTAAAATAGCAAAAGAAATTCAAAAAATAGATTCAAAAACAGCGAAATGGATCGCTTCAGATGCTATTAGAGAGCTTACAAAGAAACAATCAGAAAAAAATTAAAAACTTAGAAGGTAAAAATGCAAGAATTACTTAATTTTAATCAAAGACAAAAAGATTCTTTAAAACTAAGTCGGGCTAAAATCGAAGAATTCGTTCAATGTCCGAGATGTTTTTATTTAGATGTTAAATTAGGTATTCCTCGACCTTCTTTTCCTGCCTTTACTCTAAATTCTGCTGTTGATTCAC
This sequence comes from uncultured Candidatus Saccharibacteria bacterium, assembly GCA_964537705.1. Lineage (GTDB taxonomy): Bacteria > Patescibacteriota > JACPGU01 > CAZICA01 > CAZICA01 > CAZICA01. Next base: position 4,978 of record CAZICA010000006.1, on the reverse strand, counting down.
TTTTAAAAAAGGAATTTGATATTCATAGAGCAAATGGAGAAAAACATCCTTTGATGAAAGCTTATAAAATTGATGCTATTCCTTATGATAATGAAAAACTTAAAGAATGGAGAAATAAAGGAATATTTTTTCATCATAAAGAAACAGATTTTTTAATTTATGGAAAGGTGGATGATGTTTGGATTGATAGGGAGGGGAAATTAATTATAGTAGATTATAAAGCAACAAGTACTAATCAGGAAATTACTTTAGATGGAATTTATAAAGAAGGCTATAAAAGAGAGGTTGAGGTCTATCAATGGCTTTTTAGAAAAAATGGTTTTCGGGTTTCAGATCTTACATATTTTGTTTATTGTAATGCTAGTTTAGATAGAAAAGCTTTTGATGGGAAACTAGAATTTGAAATTAAACTCATTCCTTATCAAGGAGATGATAGTTGGATAGAACCAATTCTTTTTAAAATCAAAGATTGTCTTGAAAAGAACAAAATTCCAGATCCTAATCCAAATTGTGAATATTGCGCCTATCGTCAAAAAGCAAAAGAAAAGGAATAAAAGGAGGAAAAATGGAAACATTAAAATGCATTAAAACTAGAAGGTCGATAAGAGAATATACCGCAAAAGATATAACAGAAAAACAAATTAAAATTTTAATTGATGCAGCACGTCACGCTCCTTCTGCTAAAAATGTCCAAGATTGGGAATTTATTATTATAAGAGACAATAAAATTCAAAGAGATCTAATGCTCAATGATACCAAAAGATCCCATCTTGCTGAAGCTCCTGTTGTAATTGCAGTTTGTTTTGATAAATCTAAAGGATATTGGGGTCTTATTAATGCTGCTTTAGCTGCTCAAAATTTAATGCTCGCTGCCTGGGATATGAAAATTGGTACCTGTTGGGTTTCTTCTTATATTTTAAATAAAAGAAGAAAAAAAGCTTACCAAGAAATAAAAAGAATCCTCCATTTACCAGCAAAGATAGAGGTAATTGGATTAATTGCTTGTGGAATCCCTAATGAAAAGCCTGAACCAAAAGAATTAAGATCGATCGATGAAATCATCCATTATGATATTTATGGAGGTTTAAAATATAGATAAATTTTTTTCAAAACCTACTGACTTTACGGAGGTGAAACCTCCGAAAAAAGGCCT
>CAZICA010000006.1:0-3725 GCA_964537705.1 uncultured Candidatus Saccharibacteria bacterium | reverse complement strand
AATTTTTTTCAAAACCTACTGACTTTACGGAGGTGAAACCTCCGAAAAAAGGCCTGAGGTGAAACCTCCGAAAAAAGGCCTAAGGGGGCTTTAAAAAAGAAATGATAATAGGGATTGACGCCTCAAGAGCAAATATTCTTTTAAAAACAGGAACAGAATATTATTGTTCCGAAATAATCAAATGGCTTTCAAAAATTGATCAAAAAAATCAATATATTCTTTATTCTCCTTCTCCTTTAAAAGGAGATTTAGCAAATTTAGGTTCTAATTTCCAAAACAAAGTAATAAAATTTCCGAAATTTTGGACCTTGATAAGACTTTCTTTAGAGATGTTAAAAAGTCCTCCAGATGTTTTATTTATTCCTGCCCATGTTCTTCCACTTATTCATCCAAAAAATTCTGTCGTTACCATCCATGATGTTGCTTTTTGTTATTTTCCAGAATTATATGATAACCTAGCTAGGAAATATTTAGAATGGTCTACTAAATTTGCTTTAAAGCATGCAAAAAGAATAATAGCCGTTTCCCAAAATACTAAAAAGGATCTTATCAAACTTTATAAAGCAGACCCTTTAAAAATTTCTGTAGTCTATAATGGATATAATAAATTATTTAATTCCTTTAGACCAGAACAAGCTTATCTAAATTCTTTAAAACAAAGGTTTAATCTAAATAAACCTTTTATTTTATTTGTAGGGAGAATAGAACGAAGAAAAAATGTTGGAAATATAGTCAAAGCATTTAATTATCTGAAAAACGAAGGGTTAGATTTTAAGTTAGTATTAGCAGGAAAACACGGGTTTGGAGCATCCGAAATTTTAAAACAAATAGAAGAATCAGATTTTAAAGATGATATTATTCTTCCTGGCTATATCTCCATGGAGGATTATCTTTATCTAATGCATGAAGCTAGAGTTTTTGTTTTTCCCTCGCTCTATGAAGGATTTGGGATCCCCGTTTTGGAAGCAATGGCTTCAGGAACTCCTGTTGTTTGCTCAAATAGGAATCCATTTACAGAAATTGGAAAAGATGCTGCTTTATATATAGATCCTTTAAAACCCGAAGAAATTGCTAAAGCAATTTTAAGAATTATAGCAGACTCAAATTTAAGAAATAATCTAATAATAAAAGGGAAAGAACGAGCCAAAGAATTTTCTTGGGAAAAATGCGCCAAAGAAACTTTAAAAATATTAGAAGAGGTAAGGAAAGAATGAAAATAGATATCTTGGGAGTAAAAATAGATAGAATTAGAATGAAAGAGGCCCTCAGAGAAATAGAGGCGCTTCTTAAAAGAGATGGAAAATTTTATATAGTCACACCTAATCCGGAAATTGTAATGAAAGCAATAAAAGATGAAAATTACAAAGAAATTTTAAATAAAGCAGCTTTATCCCTTCCTGATGGAATCGGAATCATTTGGGCAGGAAAATTTCTTTCAAAAAAATTTAATTATAAATGGAAATTTATTAATTTATTAGCAAATATAATTTATGGAATCTATCTTTTAGGATATATAATTTTAAGACGAAATTTAATCCATGATGTTTTTCCTGAAAGAGTTACAGGTGTAGATCTCACTTTAGCTCTTGCTAAATTTGCTTCAGAAAATCAGTACACAATTTCCTTATTAGGTGCGGGAAGAGGTATCGCAAAAAAAGCTGGAGAAAGGCTTTTATCCTTATATCCAAATTTAAAATTAAAAGAGGCTTTAAGTGGTCCTTTTATAGATAAAGAAGGAAATCCTGCTTTCCCAATAAATTTGTCACCAACAGATATTTTATTTGTTGCCTTTGGTTCTCCTAAACAAGAAAAATTTATTTTCAAACATTTAAAAGATCTAAATTGTAAAATCGCAATCGGAGTTGGGGGAACTTTTGATTTTATAGCAGGGAAAACAAAAAGAGCACCAAAATTTGTTCAAAAAATTGGTCTGGAATGGTTATGGAGACTTTTTTGTCAACCAACCCGAATCTGTAGAATTTGGACAGCTTTTCCAAAATTTGTTTGGAAAGTGATAAACTACAAACTCAATCATATAAACTAAAAACTAAAAGCGAAAAACGAAAAAATTTTTAAAGCTATTTCCCGGCTAAAGCCGGGCATCCAAGTACTTTCTTTCTTTGGACGCCTGACTTTAGTGAGGAGTTATAAAACTAAAAACTAAAAGCGAAAAACTAATCAAAACGAAAGACAAAAAACTAAAAGCGAGAAACAAATTGGTCTAACCACCCTGCAACCCTCCTTTTAATAAATTTAAAATTTATTCCTTCCTTAAATTGTAACCACTTATTTTGCCATGGCAAATTAATACGTCACATTTTATAAAGTGAAAAACTAAAAGCGAAAAACGAAAAGCTAATTAAAACTAAAAGCTAAAAGCGAAAAGCGAAAAACGATAATTTAAACCTAAAACCTAAAAGCTAAAAGCTAATTTTTAATTTTACGTTTTACGCTTTTCGCTTTTCGCTTTAGGTCATCTCTTAAACAAAATAAAAAAGCCCTCTATTGAGGGCTGAAATTTTAATCTATTAATTATAATCTATTAATTATATCAAAATATTTTTTTAATCCTTCTTCTTCTTTGTATAAAAAGAGGTTATACTGAGAACAGCCATTTTTTCCTACCTCCACGAGGTATTCCGGGATTCCATCCCCGGTGAAGTCTCTGAAAAAATATTTTATGTTATCAACCCTATCATTTACAACTATCTTGAAACCGGGTTTTTCTTTTATCACTGTGATTCTCTTTCCATTTACAAGTCGCTCAAATGGCTTAGCGAGCTTTTCTAATTTCTTACTAAAAGGTGAGGGAGCTGTTGGTCTTGTAATTATTTCTAGAAATAATTCTTTTAGATCTTTATCGGTGTCGATTTCCAGTGATTTCTTAAAAGGAATAAACTCCATGTACCGGTATAAATCTAAATCACTTTTACTTATCCCAACTTCTTCCTTCCAAGCATATGCACAACCTTCAGAGGAGTATACATACCGCCCCGTCCATCTATATATCCCTTTTTTGGTGAACACTACCATCCCATTTGCATCATTCCTAACACCAAGAGTACTTATTTTTATTTTATACTTTTCTCCTTCCTTTATTAACCATCTAAGCTCTGTCTCCTCTTTAAACCATCCCAACTTTTTTCTCTTTTCCTCGAAAATCTTGAGGTTTCCGTTTGGCCATTTTATTTCGATCCGGTTTTCTTTACAAGCTTTTTCCCCCCCTACTTCTCCGTAGAGCGAAAGTTCATTATTACATTCATACTCTTTATAATACTCCCCACCGAATAACCAAGTAAGACTAAGACAAAGAAGAGCCACCAAGACTACCTTTTTCATTCCTTTCACCTCCTTCTCATCCTCCTAGGTTTGGATTTGTCCTTAAATTAAAGGACAACCTAGGAGGGATTCATCTATATAAAATTTGATTATAAAAGAACATTTTACAACTATAAATATAGCATATTTTTTTAAATTTGTCAAGAAGAAAATAAAAATCAGCTTAGGTTGTTTTTATCAAGCTAAAGCTGGATCTCTAGAGAAAAGAATTTTTTCACTTTTCACTTTACGCTTTACACTTTTCACTTATTTTTCGCTTTACACTTTTCACTTTACGCTTTCTTTGGCTTTAGCTTGCAATCGCGCTAAAGCGCGATACTCCAGAAGAAAAGAAGTTTTACTAAAGCGCGATAGTCCAAAAGAAAGAAAGTTTTTCGCTTTTCGCT
>CAZICA010000005.1:0-40823 GCA_964537705.1 uncultured Candidatus Saccharibacteria bacterium | reverse complement strand
AAAAACGAAAAACTAATTTTTAATTTTACGCTTTTCACTTTAATTTTAATTTGACAATTTCTCAAATATTGATTTTTTTAATGAGTTTGATATAATTTATCAAGGAAATCGGGGAGTAGCTCAGCCTGGCTAGAGCGCGGCGTTTGGGACGCTGAGGTCGCAGGTTCGAATCCTGTCTCCCCGATTCAAGGACCCGTGGTGTAGCGGACTAACACGTCGCCCTGTCACGGCGAAGATCGCCGGTTCGAATCCGGTCGGGTCCGTTATTTGCGGGATTAGTTGAGTGGTTCAACACCACCCTTCCAAGGTGGAGACACGGGTTCGATTCCCGTATCCCGCTTGGGCCCCTGTAGCTCAACTGGATAGAGCAACTCCCTTCTAAGGAGGAGGTTGCGTGTTCGAATCACGCCAGGGGCGCGTGGTGGCCATAGCTTAGTGGTAAAGCACCGGGTTGTGGCCCCGGCGACAAGGGTTCGATTCCCTTTGGCCACCCTGTCCCCGTGGTGAAATGGATATCATACGTGGCTTCGGACCACGCGTTGGGGGTTCGAATCCCTCCGGGGACGGAGAAAACTGGGCCATTAGCTCAGTTGGTAGAGCACCTGCCTCTTAAGCAGGGTGTCCTGGGTTCGAGTCCCAGATGGCCCTTTTATGAGAAAATTATGGATTTTATTTAGTTTGATTTTAATAGGAATTTCTTCCTTCTTGCTTTTTCGTGCTTTTTCTTTCACTTTCAGCTCCCCAAAAGAAGGTGGAATTAGAAAAATAATTGTATTTCGATCAGGGACCCCAAAAGAACTTTCTCAGAAAATTTTAAAGCAAGCTAGAACAGAGATTTTAAAAGATCTTTCTTTAATAAATGGTTTTGCTGTAAAACTTCCTTCTGAAAAATCTATTGAAGTTATCTCTAGATATTCAGAGATTCTGAGAGTAGATGATGATATACCTGTTGAAACTTTAATTCTTCCAACTTCTCAATCTTCGATTCCTTCTGTTTCTTGGGGAGTAGATAGAATTGATGCCGATCTTGCTTGGCAAGTTAATAAAGGAAAAGGAATTAGAGTTGCAGTTTTGGATACAGGAATAGATTTAGATCATCCGGAAATTAAAGACAATATTAAAGGAGGTTTTTCATCAAATGGGGTTAGTTTTGAAGATGATATTGGGCATGGAACTTTTATTGCAGGGATAATTAAAGAAATCGCCCCAGAAGTAGAACTTTATTCGGTGAAAGTTTTAGATAAAGGAAAAGGTTATCTATCAGATGTGATTTTGGGTCTTGAATGGTGCATTCAAAATAAAATTCAAGTGATTAATATTGGTTTTGGTTCAGAAATAGATAATCAATCTTTCAGAGAGGCTATTTTAAAAACCTATGCTCAAGGAATTGTAATTGTAGCTCCAGCAGGAAATAAAGGAAAAAATGAAGTTGATTTTCCTGCCCGCTATCCAGAAGTTTTTGCTATTACTGCCACTGATAAAAATGATCAACTTGCTCTTTTTTCCAATTTTGGACCCGAGATAGATTTCGCTGCCCCAGGTGTTGATATTTCTTCTACATTTTTAGGAGGGGGACATCGAAATTTCTCTGGCAGTTCACTTGCAAGTGCTCATGTTACTGGAACGGTTGCGCTTTTATTATATTTAAGATCCCATGCTAATCCAGATCAGATAAAAGAAATTCTTTCCTCCACAGCAGAAAATATTGGTCTTGAAAGGGAAAAAGAAGGAGCAGGGTTAGTGGATGCGGCAAGAGCAATAGATGGTGTTCCTCCTGAAGTGACAGATTTCTTTCCAACTCCCGAAGAACTAATTGCTGAACCTATGCCAACTATTTCTGCCAAATTTAAAGATAAATCCTATGCTTCTCATAAAGAAACTATTTCTTCAGTAGATCCTGATTTGGTTCAGATATTTTTAGATGGAGAAGAAGTGACAGAGAAAGCGGAGATTACTGAAGATGGATTTACTTTTACCCCGCTTAATTCCTTACCAGATGGAGAGCACGAGATCGAAGTAAAAGGTTATGACAGAGCAGGGAACAAATTTTTCAAGAGTTGGAAATTTTCTTTAGATTCAGTAGCACCTAAGATTATTCAGGCAATTGCTTCAAATGGAGGGCTCTACGCTGGAATTAAAGAGGAAGGAGATAAAGTGGTTTTTGTATTTTCTGAACCAATGGATCAAATAAATATTGATTCTTCAAATATAAATTCCATTTTTGCCTTAACATCGGCTCATTCCTGGCTTAATGAAAAAGGAGAAATAAAGGAGATTGTTTGGCTTGACAGAAAAACTCTTTTACTTACCCTTGCTGATGAGAGCGCCTCAGTTGAGATTGGGGATGTGATTACTCCTACCACTTTAAAAGATTTGGCAGGAAACACAATTTCTGGGTCTGTAGTTCTTATTGGCGGATGGTAAATTTTATGATAAAATATTTTAAAAGGCCCCCATCGTCTAGTGGACTAGGACACCAGGTTTTCAGTCTGGTAACGTGGGTTCGAATCCCGCTGGGGGCGATTTTTAATTTAGAAAAATGAAAAAAAAGGTTTTATGGATTTTTTTAATAATGATTGCACTTGCTTTGAGTTTTTTATTAGATCTTTCGGTGAAGCAATTTTATCAAACTACAGTAGAAATCAAAGAATATGAAAAGAGGTTCGAATTTCCAATAGATTTTAGAAAAAAAATAGAAGGACTACTGCCTAAAAAAGGTGTTTGGGGAATTTTTATAAAAGATTTAAATACTGGTTCTGTTTTTTCTATAAATGAAAATTTATCCTTTCCTGCTGCCAGTCTTTATAAGGTTATAGTCGTTCTAGCTCTTTATCAGAAAGCAGAGGAAAAAGAGGTAGATCTTAAACAAATAGTTGAGCTTAAATCTCAAGAGGTTGTTGATGAAAATTCTATTAAGCCAGGATTTTACACTCTTGAAAAACTTGCTGAACTTTCTTTAAAACATAGTGATAATAATGCACCAAATGCTTTAATTCGATTTTTAGGATTTAAGGAGGTTGAAAAATTTAAAAACGAATTAGGACTTATTCATACTGATCTTAGGAAAAATTTTACCACCCCATTTGATATGGGAATTTTATTTTCTAAAATTAGAGACTATCCTCAATTGATTGATTTTCTTACCAAAACTGCTTTTGAAGATAGAATACCTTTTTATTTGCCAGAAGAAATAAAAGTTGCTCATAAGATAGGAACTCTTAACGGAGTCTATCACGATGCTGGTATCATTTTTGGAAAGACACCTTTTATTTTGATAATCCTTTCCAAAGGAAGCGAAAAAGAAAAAGCAATAGAATCAATAAGAAATATTTCTAAATATGTATTTGAATACCTAAATGAAGAATCTAAAACAAATTAAATTATCTTTTATTATTCCTGCTTTCAATGAAGAGAAACAAATTAGCAAAGTTCTTCAAGTTTTGATTTCTATTCCTTTTGAAAAAGAAATAATAGTAGTAGATGATGGATCTAAAGATAGAACATCTTCTATAGTTAAAGACTTTCAGAAAAAATATAACTTTTTTAAATTGATTAGATTTCCAGAAAATAGAGGAAAAGGAGCAGCTTTGATGGAAGGTATAAAAGTTGCAAAAGGGGAGATCTTTGTTTTTTTGGATGCTGATTTAGTAGGATTAACTCCTGAGCATATCAAGCTTTTAATTAAACCAATTTTAGAAAAGAAAGCAAAGTCTAGTTTAGGAGTGTTTGAGAAAGATTGGTCAAAGATTAAAAAGGAGTTGGATTTTAAAAATTTATTCGATCCTACTCTTTGGGCTTCTAAAATAGGAAAGAGTCTTTCAGGGATTCGAGCGATTGATGGGAAATTAGCAAAGGATTTTCCTCAAAGTTTTTCTAAAACCAAGTTCGGAATTGAAGTAGCTATGAATCAATTTTTGAAAGAAAGAAGGATCAGGATTTTACCAGTTAAATTAATTTCTCTTACTCATTTAACAAAAGAACAAAAAAGAGGTTTTTTTAAAGGTTTTCTTTCAAGAGTTTTAATGTATTTCCAGATTATAAAAACCTTAATCGAACTATGGAATTTCCCAAAGAGATAAAACTTTTAATTAAAAAAACCGGATTTAAACCGCAGAAAAGATTGGGCCAAAATTTTTTGATTGATAAAAAAATTTTAAAAACCATAATTGACTCAGCCGAGCTTTCTATAGATGATACAGTAGTTGAAATTGGTCCAGGTTTAGGTGTTTTAACCAAAGAATTAGTCAAGAAAGTAAATAAAGTAATAGCTATAGAAAAAGATCCAAAATTAGCGGAACTTCTCAAAGATTATTTTAAAAAGATTAAAAATTTAAAAATAATAAATGAAGATGCTTTAAAATATCTTGAGCTTTCATTACCAAAACAATTCAAAATCGTTGCCAACTTACCATTTTATTTAGCAACCAATTTAATCAAAAAATTTCTTCAAGATAAAAGAATTTCTCTTATAATTTTGACTGTTCAAAAAGAGGTAGGGGAGCGTATTTGTGGAATTGGAAAAAGTCGCGGATTTTTTTCTATTTTTGTTGAATTTTATGGGGAACCCGAATTAATTAAAATTTTTTCCAAAAAAAGTTTTTGGCCAATGCCAAAAGTTGATGCAGCTATTGTTAAGATAAAACCAAGATCTATTCTTCCCTTAAAAGACCCCGAGCCTTTTTTTAAATTCGTTAAAGCAGGTTTTTCTTCAAGAAGAAAGACTCTTTTAAATAATCTCTCCGAAAATTTAATGATAGAGAAAGATAATTTAAAAAAAATTTTTGATAAGCTAGATATAGATTTTAAAACTAGAGCTCAAGAGATGACATTTAAAAATTGGCTAGGACTTTTTAATTATTTGAGAAAATATAAATTCTTGACTTAAAGTTCTTTTTATACTAAAATAAAATCACTTTCCTCAAAATGAGGAGTTTTTTAACGCTAAGAAAAAGGAGTTTTAAAAGATGGCAAGAAATTATTCTTTAGAAAAAATCAGGAATATAGGAATTATTGCCCATATCGATGCCGGAAAGACTACGGTTACTGAAAGAATTCTTTATTACACTGGTAAAACTTATAAGATAGGAGAGGTTCATGAAGGAGAGGCAGTGATGGATTGGATGGAACAAGAAAAAGAAAGAGGAATTACTATTACTTCTGCAGCAACAACTTGTTTTTGGCCTGAGGAGAAAGAAAAGCAATGTATGATAAATATTATTGATACCCCGGGCCACGTTGATTTTACAGTAGAAGTAGAAAGATCCTTAAGAGTACTTGATGGGGGTGTGGTTGTTTTTGATGGTGTTGCGGGAGTTGAGCCTCAATCAGAGACTGTTTGGCGTCAGGCAGATAAATATAAAGTTCCAAGAATTTGTTTTGTAAATAAAATGGATCGAATGGGCGCTGATTTCGAATTTTGTTTTAATTCTATAAAACAAAGATTAGGAGCTAATCCCGTTCCAATTGCAATTCCTATTGGGAAAGAAGATAGATTTTCAGGAACAATAGATTTGATTAAAGAAAGAGCTTTAAAATATGAGGGAAAATATGGAGAGAAGGTAATTCAGGAAGATATTCCTCAAGAGCTTTTAGAAGAGGCAAAAAAATGGAGAGAACTTCTTTTAGAAAAAATTGCCGAAACCGATGATGTTTTGCTTGAAAAATATCTAAAAGGCGAAGAAATACAAGAGGAAGAATTAAAAAAGGCGATAAGAAAAGGAACTTGTGAAAATAAAATTACACCGGTTTTATGCGGATCAGCTTTGAAAAATAAAGGTATTCAACCTTTACTTGACGCAATTGTTGAATATCTTCCTTCTCCTTTAGATCTTCCTCCTGTAAAGGGGCTGGATCCAAAAACTAAAGAGGAGATAGTGAGAAAGGTGAGTGATGAAGAACCATTTTCTGCTTTGATTTTTAAAATAGCTGCTGATCCTTTTTCAGGAAAGTTAGCATTTTTCCGAGTTTATTCAGGCTCTTTGAAAGCAGGATCTTACATTTATAATTCCACCAAAAAAGAGAAGGAAAGGATAGGGAGGATAGTTCGGCTTCATGCCAATCACCGAGAGGAAGTTTCAGAGGTTTTAACAGGTGATATCGCAGCTGCAGTAGGACTTAAGACCACTACCACGGGAGATACTTTATGTGATGAGACAAATCCTATCATTTTAGAATCAATCAGTTTCCCTGAACCTGTGATGTCTTTGGCTATTTCTCCAAAGACAAAAGCGGATCAAGAGAAAATGGGAATAGCACTTTCTAGATTAGCAGAAGAGGATCCAACTTTCCAAGTTAAGACAAACGAAGAGACAGGGGAAACAATTATTTCTGGTATGGGAGAGCTTCATTTAGAAATAATTGTAGATAGAATGAAAAGAGAATTTAATGTAGAATCCCAAGTTGGGAAACCTCAGGTTGCTTATAAAGAAACTATAACCAAGAAGGTCACTTCTGAAGGAAAATATATTAGACAATCAGGAGGTCGAGGTCAATATGGACATGTATTTTTAGAAGTAGAACCTTTAGAAAGGGGAAAGGGATTTGAATTTGTTAATAAAATTGTAGGAGGAGTTATTCCTAAAGAATTTATTCCAGCTGTGGAAAAAGGTGTAAGAGAAGCTTGCGAGAAGGGTGTGATTGCAGGATATCCTGTTGTAGATATAAAGGTCACTTTATATGATGGTTCTTATCATGAGGTTGATTCTTCAGAACTTGCTTTTAAAATAGCTGCCTCCGCAGCTTTGCAAGATGCAGTCAAGAAAGCAAATGCTATTCTTTTGGAACCAATAATGAGGCTAGAAGTAGTCACTCCTGAAGAATTTTTAGGAGATATAGTTGGAGATTTAAATTCAAAAAGAGGAGAAATTCATGGAATAGAAGAAAGAGCAGGAGTAAAAGTGGTGAAAGCAATGGTTCCTTTAGCAGAGATGTTTGGCTATGCAACAACTTTAAGATCTATAAGTTCTGGAAGAGCTTCTTTTACCATGGAATTCGATCATTATTCACCGGTACCAGCCAATATTGCTGAACAAATAATCGGAAAAAAAGAGTAAAAAACACTTGCATAAATTTTAAAATTAGTTTAAAATATGATTTGTGACTAAAATAAAAGTAATTAATTAAAGGGGAGGAATTATGGGAGAGAAATTTGAAAGAACAAAACCTCACCTTAATGTAGGAACCATCGGTCATGTTGACCATGGTAAAACAATGCTTACAGCTGCTTTAACCAAATGTCTTCATGCAGCAGGTGAAAATGTTGAAGTAAGAGATTATGAGAGTATTGATAATGCTCCAGAAGAGAAAGCTAGAGGAATAACAATTGCTACCGCTCATATTGAATACGAGACAAAAAATCGTCACTATGCTCATATTGATTGTCCGGGGCATGCTGACTATGTAAAAAATATGATCACTGGTGCTGCTCAGATGGATGGCGCTATTTTAGTTGTATCTGCTCCTGATGGTCCTATGCCTCAGACTAGAGAGCATATTCTTTTAGCACGACAAGTTGGTGTTCCTTATATCGTTGTATTTTTAAATAAAATAGATCTAGTAGATGATCCCGAATTAATCAATTTAGTAGAAGAGGAAATTAGAGATTTGCTTTCTAAATATGATTTTCCTGGAAAAGATACTCCTATTGTTAAAGGCTCTGCTTTAAAAGCTTGGGAGTGTGGTTGCGGAAAACCTGATTGCCCTAATTGCGGACCTATTCTTGAATTAGCAAATGTTCTCGATACTTATATTCCAGAGCCTAAAAGAGATGTAGATAAACCATTTTTAATGCCAATTGAAGACGTTTTCTCTATCAAGGGGAGAGGAACTGTAGTTACGGGTAGAGTAGAACGAGGTGTTGTTAGATTAAATGACGAGGTTGAAATTGTAGGATTGAAACCAACAAAAAAGACAGTAGTTACTGGAATTGAAATGTTTAGAAAAATGCTTGATGAAGGTAGAGCTGGAGATAATATAGGTGTTCTTTTAAGAGGAATTGAAAGAGAAGAGGTGGAAAGAGGACAAGTTTTAGCAAAACCAGGAACAATTACCCCTCATACAGAATTCGAGGCTCAGGTTTATGTACTAACAAAAGAAGAGGGAGGAAGACATACACCATTTTTTAAAGGGTATAAACCTCAATTTTATATCAGAACAACAGATGTTACCGGTGAAGTAACAGAACTTCCTTCAGGAGTGGAAATGGTGATGCCAGGAGATACAGTTAATTTAAAAATTAAACTTATTGCTCCTGTAGCTCTTGAAGAAGAAATGAGATTTGCTATAAGAGAAGGAGGAAAGACTGTTGGAGCAGGGGTTGTTACTAAGATAATTAAATAAAATTTTGTTTTTATAAAGATGCCTGAGAAGAAAAAAGAAGAAAAAAAAGAAGAGGAAGAGGAACCTAAACAAAGAATAAGAGTAAAATTAAGAGCTCATGATCATAAAGTTTTAGACGAATCTTGTAGGGATATTCTTGAGACTGTCAAAAGAACAGGGGCAAAGACTATAGGCCCTATTCCTTTGCCTACAGAAAGGTCTCTTTATTCTGTGATTAGATCTCCTTTTGTTCATAAAAGATCTCAAGAGCAATTTGAGATGAGAGTTCATAAAAGAATTATTGATATTATAGAACCGACTTCTAAAACAATCGATGCTCTTTCTAATTTGAGTTTACCTGCGGGTGTAGATATAGAAATTAAAATGTGAATTTTGGAATGAATTTTAATAAATAAAATTATGAGAATTGACCTTAACCATTAAAATATAGAATTTAAAAGGACCAAAATAGCCGGGACATTTTGGTCCCGGATTGTTTTATAAAGATGATTAAATTTCTATTAGGAAAAAAAATCAAAATGACTCAATTATTTGATGAGGAAGGGAGAGCAATTCCTGTTACTTTAATCCAAGCAGGACCTTGTATGATTACCCAAATAAAGACCAAAGAAAAAGATGGTTACCAAGCGGTTCAATTAGGATTTGATCAAGCAAAAAAGTTGAAAAAACCCCAAGAAGGTCATTTAAAGAAATGTCAGGCTTCGAAAAAGGAATTTAAAAAATTAAAATATTTAAGAGAGTTTAGAATAGAAGATCCACAAGTTTTAAAATCTTTGAAATTAGGGGAAGAGATAAAAGTAGATGTTTTCGAAAAAGATGATTTAGTTGATATCTCAGGTATTTCAAAAGCAAAAGGATTTGCAGGAGTAGTAAAGCGTTATGGATTTGCTACCCATCCAGGATCTCATGGACATCCTCATCAAAGAAGACCCGGTTCGATAGGATCGATGTATCCTCAAAGAGTGTTTAAAGGAAAAAAAATGCCAGGAAGAATGGGAGGGGAGCGAGTGACTTTAAAAAATCTTCAAATAATAAAAGTAGATCCTGAGAATAATCTTTTATGGGTCAAAGGAGGAGTTCCTGGAATAAAAGGAGGCTTACTTGAAATAAAATGGACAGGAAAGAAAGCTAAGAAGAGATTAGTAGAGGAAAAACCATTAGAGAAAGAAGAAAAGAAGGAGAAGAAAGAAGAAAAAGAAGCAAAAGAGTCTCAAAAAGAAGAAAAGCAACCAAAGGAAGAAGATAAAGTAAATAAAAATACTCAAAAATGAAAGTAGATTCTTACAATATGAAAGGAGAAAAAAAAGAAAAGGTTGAACTTAAAGAAGAAGTCTTTGGGATCCAACCCAATCTTCCTTTAGTCCATCAAGCATATTTAACTCAACTTGCAAATATGAGAGTAGTTTTGGCTCATACTAAAACTCGATCAGAAGTAAGAGGAGGTGGAAGAAAACCTTGGCGTCAGAAAGGAACAGGGAGAGCAAGAGCAGGATCGATTAGGTCTCCTATTTTTAAAGGTGGGGGGGTAGTTTTTGGTCCAAGAAAGGAGAGGAATTTTCAAAAAAAATTACCAAAAAAAGCTTTAAGGCTAGCAATTAAATCGGTTCTTTCGGATAAATTAAAAGAAGATAAGATAAAGATTTTATCGGAGTTTGATTTTAAAGAATTTAAAACAAAAAAAATGCTCGAGCTTCTTAATAATTTAGGTATCAAAGATTCTGTACTTTTTGTTTTACCAGAAAGGAATTTATTTGTAGAAAAATCAATTGATAATATTCCCTGGGCTAAATTTTCTTTAGCTTCTCAACTTAACGTTTTTGATTTATTAAAATATGATTTCCTTCTAACTACCAAAGAAGGTATTAAAAAAATAGAAGAAATTTATGGGAAATAATCATGGAACCAGAACAAATTATTATCCAACCTATTTTAACCGAAAAATCGACCTTGCTAGCTGAGCAAGGAAAATATGTGTTTAAAGTTGCTAAAAAGGCTACTAAAAATGAGATCAAAAAAGCTGTGGGAAAAATTTTTAAAGTAAAAGTAAAAGATGTAAATATTATCAACATCCCTTCTAAAACTCGCCGAAGAGGAAGACAGGTAGGAAAAAAATCAGGCTTTAAAAAGGCAATTGTTACTTTATATGAAGGAGAAAAAATAGAAGAATTACTCAAAGGTTAAAATGAGTAAAATAAAACCAGAGAAAAAATTAGTTAAAGGGAAAAAGAGAATTTCGGGGAGGAACGTAAGAGGAGTAATTACTGTTAGACATAGAGGAGGGGGAGCTAAAAGACTTTATCGGATAGTGGATTTCAAACAAGATAAGATGGATATTCCTGGAAAGGTTCAAACAATAGAATATGATCCCTCTCGATCAGCATTTATTTGTCTTGTAGCTTACAAAGACGGAGAGAAAAGATATATTTTGGCTCCAGAAGGAATCAAGGTCGGGGACGAAGTAATTACTTCTTTAAAAGCTCCGATAAAAGTAGGATCAAGATTACCTCTTTCTGCTATCCCTTTAGGAACAGAAGTTCATAATATAGAGCTTCAGCCAGGAAAAGGAGGACAAATTGTAAGAGCTGCTGGAACAAAAGCAGTTATTCTGGCCAAAGATGAGAAATATGCAACCTTAAAACTTCCTTCAGGAGAAGTGCGATTGGTTCCAAAAGAATGTATGGCTTCTATTGGAACTGTTTCTAATAAAGAACATAATTTAGAAAAAATAGGGAAGGCTGGAAGAAGTAGATGGTTGGGAAGAAGGCCAACAGTTCGAGGATCGGCAATGAACCCAGTGGATCATCCTCATGGAGGAGGAGAAGGAAAAGCTCCTATTGGACTTCCTTACCCAAAAACTCCCTGGGGAAAACCTGCTAGAGGAGTGAAAACCAGAAAAAAGAAAAAATATTCAGATAAATATATTCTAAAAAGAAGAAAGTAAGGGGAGATTATTATGGGCAGATCACTAAAAAAAGGTCCTTATGTAGATCCAAAACTTTTAAAAAAAATCAAAAAATTAAAACCAGGAGATAAAACGGTAATAAAAACTTGGTCAAGAGATAGTGTAATTACTCCAGAAATGGTAGGATTTACCATAGCTTGTTATAATGGAAAGGAGCATGTTCCAATTTATATAGTCGAAAATATGGTAGGTCATAAATTAGGGGAATTTGCTCCTACTAGAAAATTTAGAGGTCATGGTGGCAAATTAGCGAGAGAACTTAAGAAAAAAGGATTACTTCGTCAGACTGAAGAATAATCTTTTCTAAAATGGAATTTAAAGGCAAAGCAAAATATTTAAGAATTTCTCCTTTAAAATTAAGAGCAGTGGTTAATCTAATTAGAGGAAAGACGGCTGCCGAAGCTATTGGAATACTTTCTTTAGTTTCTAGAAAAGGGGCGAAATTAACTCTTAAAGCATTAAATTCTATTTTAGCTGCAGCAAAAGAAAAAAATAAAAAACCAGAAGAATTAATAATTTCAAATATTCAAGTACAGCAAGGGCCTGTTTTTAAAAGATTTATTCCTGCTGCTCGAGGAATAGCAAAACCAATTAGAAAAAGAACAGCCCATTTGTTTATAGAATTAAAAAGCGAAGAGAAAGAAGAAGTAGAAAAGACTGAAAAGAAAGGGTCGACAGAGGAAAATAAGCAAGTCGACGTAAAAATAAAGGAGGTTGAAAATGGGGAGAAAAGTTAATCCAATTGGATTTAGATTAGGAGTGATTCTTCCATGGAAGTCTAAATGGTTTTTCAAAAAAAATTCTTCTGAAAGACTTTTAGAGGATATTAAGATAAGGCGATATATTGAAAAAAATTTTAAAAACGCTGGAATTGCTGATGTTACTTTCGAACGTTCAGCAAATCAACTTACTGTAAATATTGCAACCTCAAGACCAGGAATATTGATCGGAAGAAAAGGTTTAGGAATAGAAGAACTTAAAAAACAACTTCAGAAATTTACTAACTCAGAAGTTTCTATTAATATCGAAGAAGTAAAAGATCCCTATCTTTCTGCTCCATTGATTGCTGCTCAAATAGCAGAACAAATTGAAAAAAGAGTAGCGTTTCGAAGAGCTGTAAAAAAAGCATTAGATCAGGTGATGAAAGCAGGAGCGATAGGGGTAAAAATTAGAGTTTCTGGAAGACTTAATGGAGTAGAAATTGCAAGATCTGAGATGTTTATAAAAGGAAAGGTTCCAACTCAAACAATTAGAGCAAATGTAGATTATGGGTTTGCTGAGGCTTTTACTACTTACGGAGTAATCGGAATAAAAGTTTGGATCTATAAAGGAGATTTTCCTTTAGAAAAGAAAGGAGAGAAAAATGTTAATGCCAAGAAAACTTAAACACCGAAAACATCAAAGAGGAAGAATTCGAGATATTGCAACCAGAGGGTATTTTTTGGCTTTTGGAAAATATGGTTTAAAAGCATTAGAAAAGGCCTGGATTACTTCAAGACAAATTGAAGCTGCTCGAAGAGCTATTACACGTTATCTTAAGAAAAAAGGTCAAATCTGGATAAGAATTTTTCCTGATAAACCAATGACCAAAACATCTCCTGAGACCCCTATGGGAAAAGGAAAAGGATCTTTAGATCATTTTGTTGCTGTGGTAGAGCCAGGAAGAATATTGTATGAAATAGATGGTGTTCCTAAAGAAACAGCAAAGGAAGCTTTAAGATTAGCCTCCCATAAGTTACCTATAAAAACAAAATTCATTTATAAAGAGGAATAAAAATGGCAAATAAATATGCTGAAGAATTAAGAAAAAAAAGTTTAGCCGAGCTTCAAAAAGAGCTAAAAGCTCAACTTGAAGCTTTAAGGAAATATCGTTTTGCTGCAATAAGAAAGGAACTTAAAGATGTGAAATTAATCCAAAAAACAAGGAAACAAATAGCAAGAATAAAAACAATTTTGAAAGAAAAATTAGAAGAAAAGGAGGAGAAAAATGCCTAAAAAAATATTAGAAGGAAAAGTAGTTTCCGCGAAACCAAAAAAAACTGTAATTGTAGAAGTGATAAGATATAAGACTCATCCACTTTATAAAAAGAAATATCGAGTTACAAAAAAATATGCAGCACATGATGAGAAAGAAGTTTTTAAAGAAGGAGATTTGGTGAGAATAATCGAATCTCGTCCTTTTTCTAAAACAAAAAGATGGAGGGTAATCTATGATTCAACACATGTCAAAGATAAAAGTAGCTGATAACACGGGAGCAAAAATAGTTCAATGTATAAAAGTTTTAGGTGGATCTAAAAGAAGATATGCAAGAGTGGGAGATGTATTTACAGCTTCTGTAAAAGAAGCACGTCCAGGAGGGGTTGTTTCTAAAAAGGAGATTGTTAGAGCTGTTTTAGTTAGACAAAAAAAAGAAATTAAAAGACCTGATGGAACTACATTAAAATTTGATGAAAATGCTTGTGTTATAATTAACAAAGATGGATCACCAAAAGGGACTAGAATTTTTGGTCCTGTTGCTAGAGAATTAAGACAAAAAGGTTTTACAAAAATAATATCTTTAGCCCCAGAGGTGGTATAGGAGGAAACCATGAAAATAAAAAAAGGAGATACAGTTTTAGTGATAACAGGGAAAGATAAAGGAAAAACAGGAAAGGTTGAAAAAGCTCTTCCTAAAGAGAATAAAATTATAGTAACGGGTATTAATATCAGAAAAAAACATGTAAGACCATCAAGAAAATACCCTCAAGGAGGAATTATAGAATTTCCTGCACCCTTGGATGTTTCAAATGTGATGCTTTTATGTCCTCGATGCTCAAAACCAACAAGAGTTAAATATAGAGGAGAAAAAAAAGAGAAAGAAAGAATTTGTGCTAAGTGTGGGCAAGCAATAGGGTAATTTTTAAATAAGAGATGGTAAGACTTAAAGAAAAATATAAAAACGAAGTTATTCCCAAAATGAAAGAAATTTTTGGATACAAGAATGATTTAGCTGTTCCTAAAATAGAAAAGGTAGTTTTAAATGTAGGAGCAGGGAAAGGTGTTAGTAATCCGAGCTTTTTTGAAGAAGCAGCTGCTAATTTAGCTAAAATAACGGGTCAACAACCTGTAAAAACTTTTGCAAAAAAGTCTATAGCAGGATTTAAAATTAGAAAGGGGATGCCTGTAGGATTGAAGGTTACTTTAAGGGGAGATAGAATGTATGAATTTTTAGATAAATTAATTAATGTTACTCTAGCTCGAATTAGAGATTTTAGAGGATTGGATCCAAAAGGATTTGATGGAAAAGGGAATTATTCAATAGGAATAGCAGAGCATATTGCTTTTCCTGAAATTCAATTTGAAAGCGCAGAAAAAATTCATGGACTTCAAGTAAATATAACTACTACTGCTAAAGACGATAAAGAGGGTTATATGCTTTTAAAACTTTTAGGGTTCCCTTTTAAGGAGGAAAAAAATGCCTAGAAAAGCTTTAATTGTCAAAGCAGAAAAATTACAAAAAGCGAAGGAGCAAGGCAAACTTAAATATAAAACTCGTGTTTATTCACGTTGTAGGCTCTGTGGTAGATCGAAAAGTTATTTAAGAAAGTTTGGTCTTTGTCGAATTTGCTTTAGAGAGCTTGCTGGAAAAGGCGAAATTCCTGGAATTAGAAAAGCAAGTTGGTAGGAGGAATAAATGGATCCTATTGCTGATATGTTAACTTGTATTAGAAATGCTCAGATGGTTGGGCACAAAACTGTAATAGTTCCTTTTTCTAAAGTAAAAAGGGAAATGCTTTCTATTTTTAAAAAAGAAGGTTTTATTAAAGATTTTAGAGAAATTAAACAAAAGGATCTTCCTTTTTTGAAAATTTATCTTAAATATAAAGATAAAAAACCAGTTATTCATGGATTGAAAAGAATATCAAAACCTGGTCGAAGGGTCTATGTATCTGCTTCAAAAATTCCTGTTGTTTTAGGTGGATTAGGTGTTGCAATTATTTCTACCTCATCAGGAATAATGACAGATAAAGAAGCAAGGAAAAAGAAAATTGGTGGGGAAATCCTTTGTGAAATTTGGTAGGAGGTAAATATGTCTAGAATAGGAAAAAAACCTATTGAGATCCCAGAGGGGGTTAATGTAAAAATAGAAGGAAATAAGGTTTTAATCTCAGGACCTTTGGGTCAGTTGGAGCAAGAAATTTTAGAAGGAATTAAAGTAAAAAAAGAGGATAATCTTATTAAAGTCGAAAGAACTTCGGATCATAAAAAAATAAAAGCTTTTCATGGCCTTGTAAGACAATTGATAGCCTGGAAAATGGAAGGAGTTACCAAAGGGTTTAAAAAATCTTTAGAATTAGTAGGAGTAGGATTTAGGGCAGAGAAAAAAGATAGAGAGCTTTGGCTTTGGGTTGGATTTTCTCATCCAGTAAAATTAAAAATAATGGAAGGGATAGAGGTTAATATTGAGAAAAATATTATTACCGTCTCAGGAATAGACAAGCAAAAAGTAGGAGAAATGGCAGCAAGAATTAGAAGAGTGAAACCACCTGAACCTTATAAAGGAAAAGGAATTAAATATACTGATGAGATTATAAGAAGAAAACCAGGAAAGGCAGCTAAAGCGGTCGTAGGGAGTTAGAAGGAAAGATGAAAACTAAAATCAGAAAAAGAACAGCTGAAAAATATAAAAAAAGATTTGCTCGAAGAAGAAGAATAAGAGCAAAAATTTTTGGAACTGCTTCCAGACCTCGTCTTTCAGTATTCCGATCAACAAAACATATTTATCTTCAATTAATTGATGATGAAAAGGGTCATACTTTAGCAGCTGCATCCGATCTAGAATTAAAGAAAAAAAAGATTAAAGAAACTGATAAAGAAAAGGAGATGACAAACAAGGTTAAAATAGCTTTTAGGGTTGGGAAACTATTAGCAGAAAAGGCTAAAGAAAAAGGAATAGAAAAAGTAGTTTTTGATCGAGGTGGCTATAAATATCATGGTCGAGTAAAAGCAGCTGCTGAAGGAGCGCGTGAAGGAGGTCTTATTTTCTAAGGAGGAAAAATGGAGAATGAAGAATTTGAAGAAAGGGTAGTTGCAGTAGATCGAGTTACAAGGGTTCAAAGAGGAGGAAAAAGGCTTAGTTTTAGAGCTTTGGTTGTGGTTGGGAACAAAGCTGGGAAAGTCGGAATTGGACAAGGAAAAGCTTCTGAAGTAACCGAAGCTGTTCTTAAAGCTGTTAGTGCTGCTAAAAAGAATTTAAGCAAAATTTCTTTAACGGAAAGCACTATTCCTCATGAAGTTAAATATAGTTTTAAAGGTGCTGCAATTTTGCTTAAACCTGCGAAACCAGGAACAGGGATTATTGCAGGAGGATTAGTAAGACCTGTGGTAGAACTTGCGGGAATAAAAGATATTGTAGCAAAAATTCAAGGAAAAACAAAAAATAAAATTAATATTACTAAGGCGACCTTTTTTGCATTAAAATCTTTGAGATCTAAAAAAGAAGTAGAAGAGGAAAGAAAATGAAAATTCAAGAATTAAAACCAAAAGAAGGTTCTAAAAAGAAGAAAAAACGAGTAGGTAGAGGAATTGCTGCGGGCGGAGGAAAAACAGCTGGAAGAGGCACTAAAGGCCAAAAATCGAGGTCAGGTTTTAAGTTAAGGCCTGGTTTCGAAGGAGGTCAGACTCCTTTAATAATGAGATTACCTAAAAAAAGAGGATTTAAGTCAAGAAAAAAGATCGAATATAAAATAATAAATCTTAAAGACTTAAATATATTTAAAGAAGGAGAAAAAGTTGATAAGAAAAAATTAAAAGAAGCAGGGCTGATTAAAAAAACTTCTTTGCCAGTGAAATTATTGGGGGAGGGAGAAGTGGAAAAAAAGATTGAAATAGAGGTAGAAGCTGCGTCGAAATCTGCGATTAAAAAATTAGAAAAAATTGGAGGAAAAGTAACTATATTAAAAAATGTTTCAAAAAATATTTAAAGTTTTTAAATTAAAAGATCTTCGAGGAAAAATCCTTTTTACTTTCTTGTTGTTGGTAATTTGTCGGTTACTTGCTCATATTCCCATTCCTGGAGTAGATGCAGATGTTTTGGCTGAATTTTTCAATAGGAATAGAATTTTTGGCATTCTGAACATGCTTTCTGGTGGAACTATGAGTTCTTTTTCTATCGTAATGATGGGGGTTGCTCCTTATATTTCTGCTTCAATTATAATTCAACTTCTAACGACCATTGTTCCTTCCTTGGAAGCTTTAGCAAAGGAAGGAGAAATTGGACGACAAAAATTAAATCAATATACTCGTTGGTTAACTCTTCCTTTAGCAATGATCCAAGCTTATGGAATGGTAACTGTCGTTGGAGGAAGACAAAAAATTTTGCCAGAAATAACAAATTTTGAACTTTTTACAATTATAATATCTGTTTCTGCTGGAACCATATTTTTAATGTGGCTTGGAGAATTAATTACAGAAAAGGGTGTAGGTAATGGGATTTCTTTAATAATTACTTTAGGAATTATTTCCCGAATTCCGGTATCTGTAAGAAATACCGTTTCTGTTTTAGATCCATCAAAATATCTTATTTTTGTTTTACTTCTTTTACTTGCTGCTTTTGTTATCTTTTTTATAATTGTAATCCAACAAGGAGAAAGAAGGATACCGATTTGCTATGCTAGAAGGATAAGAGGAATGAGAATTTATGGTGGAGGAGAGACCTACCTTCCTATTCGGGTTAATACAGCAGGTGTTATTCCTATTATTTTCGCTCTTTCGATTATGATTTTCCCAGCAGTAATAGCACGGTTTTTCACCAGCGCTAGAACTCCTTTTATTGCTTCTTTAGCAAGTTATGGAGAATCTTTATTCCAACCGAATACAATTTTTTATATTATTATCTATTTTCTTCTTGTATTTGCTTTTACCTTCTTTTATACTGCTGTGGTCTTTAATCCTTCAAATATTTCTGAAACTATTCAGAAACAAGGAGGATTTATTCCTGGTATAAGGCCAGGTAAGCAGACTGCTGATTATCTTTCAAAAGTTATTACAAGAATAACTTTATTTGGGGGGATATTTTTAGGAATAATTGCAATTTTACCATTACTTGTCCAGAGATCTTATCCTTATTTTAATATCATAATAGGTGGAACCGGCCTTTTGATCGTTGTTTCAGTAATTTTAGAGACAGCTAGACAGATTGAGGCCCATTTGGCAATGAGAACTTATGAGCAATATTAAGCCAAAATTTTTTATAATTTATGGACCTCCTGGTTCCGGAAAGACAACTCAGGCAAAAATTTTAGTGAAAAAATTGAATTTTAAACTTTTAGTAATAGGGGATCTTTTAAGAAAATTTTCTCGAAAAAGAACTGATTTAGGTAGGAAAATCAAAGCAATTTTAGAAAAAGGGGAGCTTGTTGGTGATAAAATAGTCTTTCTAATTTTAAAAACAGAATTAATAAATCTTTTAAAGAAAAAGCCAAAGGGTATAATTTTAGATGGATTTCCAAGGACATTAGGTCAAGCAAGGAAATTGAATAGTTTTATAAAAGCAAACGATTTTCCTTTACCCTATGTTATCCATTTAAAGGTTCCAAAAAGAGAAATTAAAAAAAGATTAAATAAAAGAAGAGTTTGCGAGAAATGTGGAAAGATTTATACAATTCCTTGCCCAAAAAATTGTAGTTGTGGAGGAAGGTTAATCAGAAGATCAGATGAGACACCTCAGGCTATTGAAAAAAGATATGAAATCTATCAACTTCAACAAAAATTATTATCTCAGTTTTATAAAGGAAGAATTATCCCAATAAGAAGTGTTGGGGAGATAGATGAAATTTCTAAAAAAATAATAGAAAGAATAAGAGAAATAAATGATTAGATTAAAAACAGAAGAAGAAATAAAGTCGATGAAAGAAGGAGGAAAGATTTTAATTTCCATTTTAGCTGAACTTAAAAAAAGAACCAAGCCAGGAATTTCTTCTTTAGAACTTAATAAGTTTGCTGAGGAATTAATTGCTAAATATCAAGCAAAACCTTCTTTTAAAGGATATACAACTTCTGAGAATAAATTTCCTTTTCCAACAGCTTTATGTGTCTCTTTGAATGAGGAAATAGTTCATGGTATTCCTTCAGAGAATAAAATAATTAAAGAAAACGATCTAGTGAGTTTAGATTTAGGGATTCAATTTAAAGGTCTTTTTACAGATGCCGCTGTTAGCTTTTTTGTTGGAAATCCTCCTTTAAAGATAAAAAAATTAATCGATGTTACTAAAAAAGCCTTAGATATAGGTATTAAAAAAGCATTTCCAGGAAATAAGATTGGTGATATCTCATGGGCTGTTCAAAAATTTATAGAAGGATCGGGTTTTTCGGTGATTAAAAATTTATGCGGCCATGGAGTTGGATTTCAAGTTCATGAGGAACCTTTGGTTTGTAACATCGGTAGCCCAAATACCGGAGAAGAGATTAAAGTGGGAATGACTTTTACTATAGAACCAATGGTTAGTCTTGGTTCAGGAGAAATAAAAATTTTAGAAAATGGTTGGACGGCAATTACCAAAGATAGGAGTTTATCATGTCATTTTGAAAAAACAATAGCAATTACCTCCAGAGGTCCTCTTATCTTGACTTAATAAATTTATCTTGATAAACTAATAAATATGGCAGAGAAAGAGGTGATAAAATTAAAAGGAGAAGTGATCGAAAGTCTACCAAATGCTATGTTTCGAGTAAAGGTAGAAACAGGTCAGGTAGTTCTCTGTCATCTTTCAGGAAAAATGAGAATTCATTTTATTAAAATTCTTCCAGGTGATAAAGTATTGATAGAATTAACACCTTATGATTTAACCAAGGGAAGAATAGTTTATAGATTTAAAAAAGGAGAAGAAAATGAAAGTCAGGCCCTCAGTTAAAAAAATTTGTAAAAAGTGTAAAATTATAAGAAGAAAAGGGGTAGTTAGAGTAATATGTGAAAATCCCAAACATAAACAAAGACAGGGATAAGGAGGAAAAATGAGATTGGTAGGAGTTGAAATACCGGATAATAAACAAATATTTATTGCTCTCACCTATATTTATGGTATAGGTAAGACTTCCAGTTTTAAAATTTTAAGTAAAGCAAATGTTGATCCTTTTAAAAAAGCCTCTGAGCTTACCGAAGAAGAAAAAGAAGAGATTAAAAAAATTATTGAAAAGGAGTATAAAATTGAGGGAGATTTGAAAAGAGAAATAGCAGCAGATATAAAGAGGTTAAAGGAGATAAGCTGTTATAGAGGTCAAAGACATAAAGCTAATTTACCAGTTCGAGGTCAAAGAACTCGGACTAATGCAAGAACAAAAAGAGGAAAGAGAGTAACTGTAGGAAGCGGAAAGAAAAAACCACCAGCTCCAAAGTAAACTATTAAAAAATGGCTAAAATTACCAAAAAAACAAAGAAGAAGAAGGTCAAAAAACAAGTTACTAAAGGAAGAGTTTATATTTCCGCTAGTTTTAATAATACCAAAATTACCTTTACTAATCCCAATGGAGATGTTCTTTGCTGGACTACTGCTGGAAGTGCAGGATTTAAAGGTTCTAAAAAGGGCACTCCTTATGCTGCAGGAGAAGCTACAAAGGCTGCTTGTGAGAAAGCAAAAAGTTTTGGAATGGAAGAGGTAGATGTTTTTGTAAAAGGTGTTGGAGCCGGGAGAGAGTTAGCTATAAGGACCTTGGCTTCCTCGGGTCTTAAAATTAATTCTATAAGAGACATTACTCCTATTCCTCATAATGGATGTAGACCTAAAAAGGTAAGGAGAGTTTAGATGATAAAAAAAGCTGTTTGTAAAAGATGCCGTAGGGCAGGAGAAAAATTAATGCTTAAAGGAGAAAGATGTCTTACTCCTAAATGTTCTTTTGTTAGAAGAAGTTATCCACCAGGAGAACATGGACTACTTAGAAAGAGATTAACAGAATTTGGAAGGCAACTTCGTGAAAAAAACAAAGTGAGAGAAATTTATGGTTTAACTGATAGACAACTTAAAAATTATTTTAAGGAAGCAAAGAAGAAAGGTATTTCCTTGCTTCAGATTTTAGAAACAAGACTTTCTAATGTAGTTTATAGATTAGGATTAGCTTCTTCGAGAAGGAAGGCAAGACAACTTATAAATCACGGGCATATTAAAGTAAATGGAAAGAAAGTAAATATTCCTTCTTATCGAGTAAAAGAGGGTGACGTGATTGAGGTTAAAGATCCAAAATCACCTCTTTTTTCTGATGTAAGTGATATTTTGAAAAAAAGAGAAACTCCTCCTTGGTTGAAGTTTGATTTAAAATCCATGCGAGGAGAAGTATTAGCTTTTCCTAAACCTGAGGAGATAGGCGAAAACATAGAGGAAAGATTAATAATTGAGTATTATTCTAAATAAAGGAGGAGAATATGCTTGAAGAAATTATTCTGCCTCAAATTAAAAAAGAAAAAGAAACTGATTTTCAGGGAAAATTTGTAATCGAACCCCTTTATCCTGGATATGGAACTACTTTAGGGAATAGTTTAAGAAGAGTTCTTTTATCTTCTTTACCAGGTGCTGCTATAGTGAGTGTAAAGATAGAAGGAGTTCAACATGAATTTTCCACTATTCCTGGAGTTAAGGAAGATGTGGTTGAGATTATTTTGAATTTAAAACAGTTAAGACTTAAATTATTTAAAGATGAACCAGTCAAATTGACATTAGAAGCAAAGGGAAAAGGGGTGGTTAAAGCAAAGGATATAAAAGAGCATCCAGATGTTGAGATTGTGACACCAGAATTAGTAATTGCTACTTTAGAAAGTCCTAATGCTAAATTATCTATGGAATTAAAAGCTGAAAAAGGAAGAGGGTATGTTCCTGTGGAGCAAATAGAGAAAGGAAGACCGGAAATAAATGAAATATTTCTTGATGCAATTTATTCACCAATTAAAAAGGTTGCTTATTTTGTCGAGAATACTCGTGTAGGGAAAATGACAAATTTTGATAAATTAACTATTGAGCTAGAAACTGATGGAACTATTAAACCTTCAGAAGCTCTCGTAGAGGCTTCAAAAATATTAGTGGATCATTTTATGCTAATTTCTGGAGAAAAGAAGGTAGAAATTCAGGAGCCAAAGGAAAAAGAGAAAGAAGTAAAAGAAGAATTACTTGAAGCTCCTATCGAGGAATTAGATTTTTCAACTAGAACCTTAAATGCCTTATTAAAAAATGGGATAAAAGTTACAAAACAACTTCTCGAGCTTACTGAAGAAGATTTCAAAAAATTAAAAGGTTTTGGAGCAAAAGCAAAGGAAGAAGTGTTAGAGAAACTTAAAGAATTGGGTTTAAAGGAAGAGAAATGAGACATTTAAAAAAGGGAAGAAAACTTTCAAGAAAAATAGGTCCCCGGAAAGCCTTGATAAAAGGTTTAGGTAAGGCTTTGATTTTGAATGAAAAAATTACTACAACCGAGGCAAAGGCAAAAGAGTTAAGATCTTTTGTTGAGAGGTTAATAACTATAGGAAAAAAACAAAATCTTCATGCCAGAAGATTAATTATCCAAAGAACTGGAGATGAGCGAGTAGCTGCGAAAATTCTCGAAGTTTTAGCACCGAAATATAAAGATCGACCAGGAGGATATACCAGAATAATTAAATTAGGTCCCCGAAAAGGAGATGGGGCTCGTTTAGTTCAAATGGAGTTGGTATAATGAAATTTAAAACCTACACGCCAAAAGAAAAAGAGATCAAACCAGAATGGTATCTGATTGATGCTAAAGATAAAATCTTAGGAAGAGTTGCTACTCAGATAGCTTTGATTTTACGTGGCAAAGATGAAGCTGGATTTGCTCCTCATTTAAATCCCAAACATTTTGTTGTAGTGATTAATGCTTCAAAGGTTAAATTTACAGGAAAAAAATTTGAGAATAAGAAATATTTCCATCACAGTGGATATCCCGGGGGATTAAAAGAGAAAACTTTGGAAGAACTTTTTAAAAAAAATCCTTCCGAGGTATTAAGAAAAGCAGTGAAAGGAATGTTGCCAAAAAATAGACTTTCAAAAGTTTTACTTTCTAATTTAAAGGTATTTCCAGATGAATCTCATCCTTTTTCAAATATTAAATTTAAGAAAGTAGAGATATAATTATGGAAAAAGAAGAGAAAAGAAAATACTTCTATGGTGTAGGCAGAAGAAAAACTTCTTCAGCTCAAGTTAGATTATATCCTAATGGTAAAGGAAACTTTCTGATCAATAATAAAGATGCCAATAAGTATTTTGGAGGGCTTGCTTCTGTCTTAATTCAAAATGCAATTGCCCCTTTAGTTTTGATAAGAAAAGAAAATAAATTTGATATAGAAGCAAAAGTTAAAGGGGGAGGAATTTCCTCTCAAGCTGATGCAATAAGATTAGGAATAGCTAGAGCTCTTTTAGTATCCGATCAAACTTTAAAACCAACTTTAAAAAAAGCAGGTTTTTTGACCCGAGATCCTCGAGTAAAAGAGAGAAAGAAACCAGGTCTTAAGAGAGCGAGGAAAGCTCCTCAATATGCAAAAAGATAAAAATGGAAAGATTACCAAAGATTAATAGTCTTATAAAACAAGAAATTTCAAAAATTATTGAGCGTTATTTCAAGATAAAAGATACATTTCTAACAATAACCAATGTAGAGACATCTCCAGATCTTCGAAATGCAAAGATATGGATTAGTGTTTTTCCTCCAGCAAAAGAAGAGGAAGCGCTTATGCATCTTTCTGAGAATGCTTCTCAGATTCAAAAAATGTTGAATAAAAAATTGGTTATGAAATACGTGCCAAAAATTTCTTTTAAAATAGATAAAACTGCACAAAAAGCATCTCGGGTTGAAAATCTTTTAAAAGAAATAAATAACCCTGAATAAGGGTTATTTTAAATTTTGATATAATTAAGTTAAGATGATATCTAAAAGGGAATCAAACAAAGTTCCTTTGACAGAAAAGATTAGGCCCAAGACTTTTAAAGAATTTATTGGGCAGGTTCATTTAATGGGGAAAGAAGGACCTATTAGAAAAATGATAGAAGTTGGTAAGATTTTTCCTATGATATTTTGGGGGCCTCCTGGTTCAGGAAAAACTACTTTAGCTGAATTAATTGCTAAAGAAGGTGGGTTTTATTTTATAAAATGTTCTGCTGTAGAAACTTCTTTATTAGAAATTAAAAATTATTTTAAAAAAGCAATTGAGATTTTTCAGTTATTTAAAAAGCAGACCATTATTTTTATAGACGAGTTTCATAGATTTAATAAGGCTCAACAAGATTTCTTTTTACCCTATCTTGAAAAGAGAGAACCTATTTTAATTGGTGCTACCACCTTAAATCCTTCTTTCGAATTTAGACCAGCTCTCCTTTCTAGAGTTAAGGTTTTCAAATTCCAACCTTTGCAACCTAAGGAAATTAAATTAATTATAAAAAGAGCTAGTGATTATTTAAATATAAGCTTAACAAAGGAAGCTTTGAAATTCCTTTTAAACTTTTCTGATGGAGATGCTAGGAAAGTAATTAATTTACTTGAACTAGCAAGCTGTTATGAGAAAAGAATTACTAAAGATTTGATTTTAAAGATATCTCAGGAGAAAGCAATTTTCT
The DNA here is from genome assembly GCA_964537705.1 of uncultured Candidatus Saccharibacteria bacterium. Lineage (GTDB taxonomy): Bacteria > Patescibacteriota > JACPGU01 > CAZICA01 > CAZICA01 > CAZICA01. The sequence goes on along the minus strand of CAZICA010000005.1, from coordinate 15,937 downwards.
ATGATAAAGATGGGGATTATCATTTTGATACTATTTCTGCCTTTATAAAATCTCTTAGAAATTCTAAATCAAAACAGGCTCTTTATTTTTTAGCAAGGATGATAAAAGCTGGAGAGGATCCAAAATTTATTGCTCGGCGATTGGTGATTTTTGCTTCAGAAGATATAGGGAATGCTGACCCAAATGCTTTAGTAATTGCCATAAGTGCTGCAAAAGCAGTGGAACTAGTGGGATTACCTGAGGCAGCAATTAATTTGGCGCAAGCAACTTTATATTTAGCAAAAGCTCCAAAAAGCAGAGCTATTTATAATACATTTTCCAAGGTTTCAAAATTAGTAGAAGAAAGATTTCTTAAGCCAATTCCTGAGTTTTTAAAGAATAGGTTAAATTTATGGAAGCAGAAAGAAAAATAACAAAGGGAAAATGCAGAGATTGTAAATATTTCAAACCCGACACAGAGAATCCAGATTTTGGAGAGTGTTTCTATTGGAAAAAATCAGTTTCTTCTGAAAATACTTGTGAAAAATTTAAGCCACTGAAGCCTGATGAAAGACCAATAATAGGAGAGGAAATCACAGAGTAATTAATATAGTTCTTCTTTATTTGAATTTTTGCTAAAAAGATTATTAAATTCTTTAATTCCTAGATAAGGAAGAATTAGAAGTCCATAAAATACTAAAAGAAGTGTTGCCGCTCTTCCTACCAGAACGAAAGCTACACCAACAGGGATTCCAAAATTCAAAAGGGAAAAAAGAATAGCTTGAGCTGATTCTGTTATTCCCAAGGCAGAAGGAATTGGGGTGAAAGTGGCCAAATTTTCTACTGTGAAAATTAGAAGTAAATCAATAAAAGAAGGTTGAAGACCAAAAGCAAGAAAGATTAATTTATATCTCCAGAAAATTGTAAAAATTATTAAAAAAGAGAAAAACAGGGAAAGAATAAGTATCGAAAATTTATTTTTTAAAAAATCACCAATTTTTTCTTCGATATATTTTAAATGTTCTAAATTATTTTTAATAAAACCAATTTGTTCTAATTTTAAATGTCCAAACCAAGTTTTTAAAATACTTTTTTTGAAAAAATATAAATAAAAGAAAGAAAGAAAACCTACAATTAGAAAGAAAATTATTATAAAAGAAATTAAAATTTGAGCCGGAAAAGAAAAACCTGTAGCTAGAATCAAAATACCTAATCCAATTAAAAAAGTAGTGATTGTTAATCTAAAGACAAACTCAATTAAAAAGGAAGAAAAAGTGATTTTATAGGGTATTTTATATTTCTTTTTAAATAAAAATGCTATAAAAGGCTCTCCTCCTATGGAAGCGAAAGGAGTTAAATAAGAGATTGCAAACATCGCTGCTCTTTGAGGAAATAAATCGAAGAGGGGAATATTATATCCAAATGAACAAAGGATAATTTTGATTAAAACCACAGAAAGAAAAAATTGTAAAAAGGTAAGAAATACTATAGTGAGAAAATCGATTAATCTGATTTTAAAAATTATTCTAAAAGTTTCTCCTAATCCTGCAATTTTAAGAACGATTAAAAGCAAAAAAATGCCCAAAATTCCTGATCCTATTAAAAGCAAAGTTTTTTTTGAAAGCTTCATGGTAATTAATATTATAACTTAAAGGAGGGAATTATGGAAGAATGCGTTTTTTGCAAAATTATTGCTGGAGAAATTCCTTCAAAAATTGTTTATCAAAATGAACGTATTCTCGCATTTGAAGACATCAATCCAAAGGCACCGATTCATATTTTGATCGTTCCTAAAAAACATTTGGAATTTAAAGATCTAGATATTTCAGAGGTTGAAACTTTAGGAAATCTAATTTTAGTTGCAAAGAATTTAGCAGAAGAATTTAAGATCCAAGATTCAGGCTACAGATTGATTTTGAATTGTGGAAAAGACGCAGGCCAAGAAATTGCTCATATTCATTTACATTTATTAGGAGGAAAAAATTTAGGTCCAATGATTAGCTAAGGTGGGGAAGAAATTTGTTAAAATTAAAAAACAAATTTTATCCTTATCTAATTTGGAAAAAATTTTATATCCGGGATTAAAAATTAGAAAAGTCCAGATTCTTGATTATTATCTTAAAGTTTCTTCTTTAATGATTCCTTTTTTAAAAAATTTTCCTTTGGTAAGAGTAAGATGCCCAAATGGAATTGAAAGGTGTTTCTGGGAGAAAGAAAAGCCAAAGGGGATTCCTGATTGGATAAAAACAAAAGATATTTTTTCTTCCCATCTTAAAAAATCTGTTAGTTATATAATTTGCAACAATTTAGAGACTTTAATATGGCTTGTTAATCTTGCAGTTATTGAATTTCATCCTTGGCTTGCTCCAATTGATAATTTAGATCAACCAAAATTTATTCTTTTTGATCTAGACCCTTTAGAAGCAGTTTCTTTTAAAGATATCTCTAAGGTAGCCCTTTTAATAAAAAAGATTTTAGACGAGCTTAATTATAAGTCTTTTGCGAAAACTACTGGACTTTCAGGAATTCATATTTATGCTTTAAATAAAAAGAGATATAATTTTGATCAATCAAGGGAATTTGTAAAGGATGTTGCAAAAATATTAGATAAATTTTATCCGGAATTAATAGCTTTAGATAAAAAGCAAAGAAAAGGAGTTTATATTGATTGGCAACAAAATTCAAAAGGAAAAACTGCTGTAGCTCCTTTTAGTTTAAGAGCAAATTCTTTTGCTACTATTGCTGTTCCTTTAAGATGGGAAAGGCTTAAAAGAGGAATAGATCCAAAAAATTATAATCTTTTAAATTATTCTAAGTGGCTTTTTAAAACCAATTATGATTTCTTACAAGATTTTGCATAAAAAAGCAGAAGAATATTTAAAAAGAAAATTAGATCATCAAATTAAATTGGAGTATAGAAAAGATCATAAAAAACCTGCAATTTTTGATGTTTATGATAAAAAGAAAGATGTTGCTTATGAGATTTTAACAGCAAAAATTATAAAATCCTCTCATGAACATGAAGAAGCAATTTTAAGTAAACTATTCAGATATTTAATTAAATGTCCTCGATTGAAATTTTATCTAGTTTCCTATGGAGAAGAGGAGATCGAACTGTTTCATAATTTAAATTTAGAGCATTGGCACCTTTTTTGTGACTGGGAAGGGAATATAGAAAAAGAAGTTTATCATAAAGGAAAGAGCGCTTTAGAGATTGCCAAGTTTATATATAAAATTTTGATTTCTTTAGCTCCTCTTTCTGAATGGATTAAAGAAGGGAGAAGAAAAAAACATTCTTCAAAAGAGGAATTTGAAAAACTTACTGAAAAATATAAGCTTCCAAAAAATTTCCTAATAGGTCTTTGGCGAGATTGGCATCTTGATTGGGTATGGAAGCTAGAAAAAGCTTTACCAAAATGGGAAAAATTATATATAAAAGATAGAAAAAATGGGCGTTAATTTAAAATCACTGGTTTTAAAAAAAGAGATAAAACTTTCTCAATTGAAAGGAAAAAAGATTGCAATTGATACCTATTTAGTTCTTTATCAATTTTTGAAAACCATGCCTATTTTTACCGATAGGAAAGGAAGGATTACCACTCATCTTCTAGGTTTATTTTTTAGAACAACTCATTTAATGGCTGAAGGATTAAAATTGTGTTTTATATTAGATGGCCCTTTAAGAGAGATTAAAAGATATCGAAAAATAATCTCTGGCCAGTTTTCTTTCCGGGAAACTACCACTTTGACTTCTGAAATTATTAAAGAATCTATCGAACTTCTTACTCTTTTAGGACTGCCTGTTATTCAGGCACCAGCTGAAGGAGAAGCTCAGGCTGCTTTTATGACAACAGAGAGATGTCCTTTAGCAAAGCGAGTTTGGGCTGTTGGGTCTCAAGATTATGATTGTTTAATTTTTGGGGCAAAAAGAATGGTTTTTAATTTAACTTTCTCAAGATATAGAAAGCTACCCTCAGATCATAAACCTATCAGACCATATCTAATAGAGTTAAAAGAAATTTTAAAGGAACATAAAATTTCTTTTAATCAGCTTATTCTTTTATCAATTTTAATAGGAACTGATTTTAATCCTGAAGGAGCTAAAGTAGATGGAGAAGGAATTGGTCCTAAACGGGCACTTGAATTAATTAAAAAATATCCTAAACTCTCTATTTTATTTTCTAAAAGGAGAAAAAAAGAGAAAATAGAGTGGGATTTTGAAGTGAGTCCAGATATATTATTTTCTTATATCAAAACAATGCCAGTAACTTTAGATTATAAACTAAAATGGGTTCCTCCTGATAAAAGGAAATTAATAAAATTTCTTTGTGAAGAGCGAGATTTTTCAAAAGAAAGAGTAAAAGCAGCTTTAAATAGGATAAAAGAATAAAAAAGAATAAAAATGAAATATTTTATTGGGACATCAGGATATAGTTATAATCATTGGAAAGGAGTTTTCTATCCAGAAGATCTTCCTTCTTATAAATGGTTGGAATTTTACAGCAAATACTTCAAAGTGGTAGAATTAAATGTGACCTTCTATAGGTTGCCGAAAGAAACTACTTTTAAAAACTGGTATAGAAGAACTCCAGAAGAATTTAAATTTGTTCTTAAGGGATCAAGAATTATTACTCATTTAAAGAAATTAAAAGAGATAGAGGAACCCTTAGAATTGTTTTTTGAAAGAGTCAAAGGTTTAAAAGAAAAGCTGAAAGTAGTTCTATGGCAATTTCCACCAGGATTTAAAGCAGATGTTAAAAAATTGGAAAAATTTTGCAAGTTATTAAAAAAGAAAGCAAACAATATTTTTCATGCATTTGAATTTCGGAATAAAACATGGTTCTCAGCTAATGTTTATAAACTATTGAAATCTTATAAAATGTCTCCTGTAATAGCAGATTGGCCTTTTGATCTTAAATTAAAAAAGAAATCTTCTAATGAAATTCAAGTTCCTCTAACTGCAGATTTTATCTATATTAGACGCCATGGTCCTGGGCAACTTTATAGCTCTTCTTATTCTGATAAAGAATTGGAAGAATTAGCTCAAGAAATAAAAGACTTGCCAAAGAGAATTAAAGAAGTTTATGTTTTTTTCAATAACGATGCTTTCGGATACGCAGTTAAAAACGCCCTAAAACTAAAAACCTTCTTAAAATAAAGACAGACCCATGCTAATTCCTAAAGATTTTTTAGAAGTAAGCCTTTGAGTTTCCTTAATAATTTCTCTTGGAATATATAAGAGGTGATAAATTAAAAAGAGGAATTTATGCCTGAAAAAGAAATTCCAGAAGAGGTTTTAAAAGAGTTAGAAGAAAAACTAGAAACAAAAATTGGAATAGAACTAATAGAAGGAGCAGAAATAGAAGTTGGAGAAGCAGTTTGTTCCATTTCTATCAGTTCAGATGGTAAATTTGTTATTATTGGTGGCGAGGATAGAAAAGCGAGATTAGTTAAAATTGAAAGAGACAAAGAAGGTAAAATTATTGGAATGATGGAAATAATTAAAATAGAAACTGACGGATGGGTTCTTTCCACCTCCATTAGTCCAGACGAAACTTTCGCTATTATTGGAAGTAGTGATGGGAAAGTTAGATTAGCTGAAATAAAAAGAGATAAAGAAGGAAAAATAACCGGAATAAAAATAATAGAAAGAACAGAAGTAGAGATTGGAGGATTAGTTTATTCTACTTCCGTCAGCCCAGATGGAACCTTTGTTATTATTGGAAGTGAAGATCAAGCCAGATTAGCTAAACTCAAAAGAGATGAAAAAGGTAATGTAACTGGAATAGAAGTAATAAAAGAAGTAAAAGTTGGAGGGAGGATTTATTCGACCTCTGTCAGTCCAGATGGTAAATTTGCTATTATTGGAAGTGGTGATGGAGGAGTTAGCTTATTTAAAATCAAAAAAGACGAAGAAAGTAATATCACCGGAATGGAAATAATTGGACTTGTAGCAGTTGGTGGTTGTGTTTATTCCACTTCCATCAGTCCAGATGGAACTTTCGCTATTATTGGAAGTAGTGATGGGAAAGTTAGATTAGCTGAAATACCTGAAATGGAGATAATTAAAGAAGTATATGTTGGAGGTTATGTGTATTCCACTTCCATCAGCCCCGATGGAACTTTTACTATTATTGGAAATGATTATGGAGAACTTATATTAGCCAAAATCGAAAGAAATAAAAAAGGTAAAATAACTGGAATGAAACTGATAGAAGAAGTAGATATCGGAGGAGCAGTTTTGTCCACTTCCATTAGCCCAGATGGTAAATTTGCTATTATTGGAAGTGGTGATGGAAAAGCTAGAATAGCTGAAATAAGAAGAGAAAAAACTTGATAGTTTAATTCCCACCCCGGGGGTGGTCAATCCCGGACACTTTGGGTATCAAATCTTAACTTCGTTTTTAGAAAAATTTTTTAAATTTATGAGTCTTAAAGAGTATTGGGAAAAAAGGATTTTTGAAAAAACACCTGAGCCAAAAGGGAAGGTAATAAAAACAGGTAAGAAAAGATTTGTTGTTCAGGAACATTGGGCCACTCATCATCATTTTGATTTTAGATTAGAAATGGATGGGGTTTTAAAATCATGGGCGGTTCCAAAAGGAATACCTGAAGAACCAGGAATAAAAAGATTAGCTGTTCAGGTGGAAGATCACCCTGTTGATTATATTAATTTTGAAGGAGAAATTCCTGAAGGACTTTATGGGGCAGGTAAGGTTAAGATTTGGGATAAAGGAACTTATAAAGATTTGAAAATTAAAACATCTCCTACTGAAAAGCTGACAGAATTAGAATTTGTGCTTAAAGGGAGGAAATTAAAAGGAAAATATGTTATGATAAAAACAAAGTGGAGAGGAAGAAAGAATCAATGGCTGATAATGAAACTAAAAACTAAAAGCTAAAAGCGAAAAACGATAATTTAAAACTAAAAACTAAAAACTAAAAGCTAAAAACTAATTTTTAATTTTACGCTTTACGCTTTACGCTTTACGCTTTACGCTTTACGCTTTTATTTTTACGTTTTAATTATGAGGTTAATTTGTGATTTTCATATTCATTCGAAATACAGTCGAGCTACCTCTAAAAATATGGATTTAGAGCATCTTTTAGAGTGGGCAAAGTATAAAGGGGTTGGAATTTTAGGAACAGGGGATTTTACTCATCCATTCTGGTTTGACGAATTAAAAAATAAATTAGAGCCTTTAGGGAATGGATTTTTCAAATTTAAAAATTCTCGAGAAAAATTTCCTTTGTTTATTTTAACCACCGAAGTCTCTTGTATTTATTCTGAGGGAGGAAAATTAAGAAAAATCCATCTTTTGATTTTCGCACCATCTTTTAAAACCGTAGCTTTAATTAATGAAAGATTAAGTGATTTTGGGAATTTATACGCAGATGGAAGACCAACCTTTTCTTTATCTGCCTATGATCTTTTACAATTGATCCTTAATATAGATGAAAATTGTTTTGTTGTTCCTGCTCATGTTTGGACTCCTTGGTTTTCTTTATTTGGTGCAAATTCTGGCTTTGATTCAATCAAAGAGTGCTTTAAAGATTTAAGTTCTTATATCTATGCTTTAGAAACCGGTCTTTCTTCTGATCCAGAAATGAATTGGAGAATTTCTGCTTTAGATAAGATATGTTTAATTTCCAATTCTGATTCCCATTCTCCTTCAAATATAGCTAGGGAAGCAAATGTTTTTGAGATAAAAGATATAGAGGATTTCAGTTATCAGAAATTAATTGAATTAATCAAAAACTCAGCTCCTTTTAATCGAAAACCGGCTCAGGAATCGGATAAATTTCTCTATACTATTGAGTTTTTTCCAGAAGAAGGGAAGTATCATTTTGATGGCCATAGAAATTGTGGACTTAGAATGTCTCCAAAAGAAGCTATAAAGAACAATAATATTTGTCCTAAATGTGGGAAACCTTTAACTATTGGAGTACTTCATCGAGTGGAAGCATTAGCAGATAGGGAAGAAGGGTTTAAGCCTAAAAATGCTGTTGATTCTGTTCATCTGGTTCCTTTGATAGAAATTATTGCAGAAGCTTTGGGTCAAAACAAGAATTCAAAAGCAGTAGAAGCTCAATATTTTGATTTAATTTTCAGGTTCGATTCAGAATTTTCTATCCTTCTTGAAAAATCAGAAGAGGAGCTTAAGAAAGGAGGTTGTCCACCTAATATTTTAGAAGGTATTTTAAAAGCAAGAAAAGGAGATGTTTTAAAAATTCCAGGATATGATGGAATCTATGGCAAAATTTCTGTATTTGGAAAAGGAGTTGATAAGGAGAAAAAGATGGAGTATACTAAAGAAGAGGAACAAATGAGATTGTTTTAATTAATACATATTTTCTTTAATTTGAAAGGGGTAAAAAATGAAAGAAGAAAAAGAGCCATTCCCATCGGTAGAAAAAATTTCCTCGGAAGAATTACCAAAACTAGAAATTAATGAAAAATTAATAGAAAAAGCATTAGAACATTTACCTTTAAGTGAATTATCTCTTAAAGAAAAAAGGGTTTTTGAGCGGGAATTAAACAATAAAAATGCCGAAAGAATAGCCATTATTTCGACTATTGAGAGTTATCAAACAGAATTAGAAAAAAGGGAAGAAATTAACAAGCTTTACAAAGAAACATTTCTTTTACCTATTAAAGAAGATTTAAGAAAGAGAAGAGAAGGAATAGAAAGAAAATTATTTAATCTTTCTCTTAAACCCGAAGAAAAAAGAGCTTTAGAGAGTCCTATTGACAAGACTCTCCGAGAAAGTCTAGTTGCTTTATTAAAAAAATTAGCTCCAAAGGAAAGAATAATCGATGAAAAAGGAAAAACAATTTTTTCTTTCAAAAATTATGGAATTAAAGGGTTAGAGGTAAAATTTCCTTTAGAAAAAGGAGAGGAAAGACCTGTTACCAACAAGCAATTATTTGAGATGATAGAAAATGGAAAAATTGATTTAAGTATCCTTTTTACAGAGAAAGATGCTCCTTTAGAAGATGTTATATTCGAAAAAGAAGGGAAAATTAAATATAAAGAGAGAAGAAAGGAAGAAGATAAGATAAAAGAAGAGAGATATTTAGAAATAGAGCCTTCTAAACTCCCGTTAGATGAGTTAGAAAAATTTTTAGAGAAATTCGATGATTCATTAAGTGGGACGATAGAGCCAAATTTAAAAGAAGAGGAAAGATGGGAGAAAGCTATTAGAGAGCAAAATACTAAAAAAGAAGAAGTTGATAAAAGATTAATAGAAATTTTTAATCAAATAGGATTTGATTATAGGAAGGCAGCTTAGATGCCTGAACTTCCAGAGGTTGAAACAATTAAAAGAGATTTGAATAAATCTATAAAAGGAAAAAAGATCCTTGAAATTTTATATTGTGATACTAAAAACCTAATAAAAGAACCTTCCTTTAAAGAATTTGAGCGAGAAATAAAAAATAAAGAGATTAAAGAGATTAAAAGAAGAGCAAAAAATCTTCTTTTTTATTTATCCTCGGATAAAGTTTTATTGATTCATTTGAAATTGACAGGACATCTTCTACTAGTGGATTCGAAATATAAAATTAAAAATTCAAAATGGACAGGAGATAATTTGCCAGAAGAACTTAAAGATCCCAGAAATCAATTTATTCATCTCTCCTTTTTACTTTCTGACGGAAATCAACTTGCTTTATCAGATCTAAGAAAATTTGCCGCTATTAGATTAATTGATAAAGAAAGTTTAGCTAACTATCTTTCCGAATATGGTCCTGAACCTTTGGAGAAAGATTTTACCTTTGAAAAATTTAAAGAAGCAATTAAAAATAGAAAAGGACCAATTAAAAAAATTTTAATGGATCAATCAGTAATTGCAGGAATTGGAAACATATATTCTGATGAAATTTTATTTGAAAGCGGAATTTTACCTGCAAGAGATGTAAAAGATCTAAGTGAAAAAGAGCTGAAAAGGATTTATAATTCTATCTCAAATGTATTAAAAAAGGCTATAAAATTAAGAGGAGAAAGTATTTCCGATTTTAGGGACATAAAAGGGAGATTGGGAAGATTTGATAGGGAGCGATTTGTCTATCGAAGAGAAGGAAAACCTTGTAAAAAATGCGGAACAATTATTGAAAGAATAAAAATAGGAGGACGTTCTGCTCATTTTTGTCCAAAATGTCAGAAATAATTAAAAGGAGGGAAAATGGCAAAAATTACTTTAAGTCTTATTAAAGCAGATATAGGCTCGATAGGAGGTCATATCAAACCTTCTTCTAAATTGATAGAGAGTATTTGTTCTTTTTTAAAAAAACAAGCTAAAGGAGTTTTTCTAGATTTTTATGTAGGATTCACAGGAGATGATATCGCTATCTTATCTGTTCATAAAAAGGGACCTCTTAATGAGAAGGTTCATAAAATTTGTTGGGATGCTTTTAAAAAAGGCACGGAGATTGCAAAAGCACAAGGTCTTTATGGAGCTGGACAAGATCTTTTAAAAGAAGCTTTTGCAGGAAATGTTAAGGGAATGGGGCCAGCAGTTGCTGAAATCGAGTTTGAAGAAAGACCAGCTGAGCCATTTTTAATTTTTGCTGCTGATAAAACAGATCCAGGTGCTTTTAATTTACCTCTTTATTTAAGTTTTGCCGACCCAATGAATACTCCTGGATTAATTCTATCTCCAATAATTAAAAAAGGATTTAGATTTAGAATAATTGATGTTAGTTATACAAAAGCAGATAAAATAATAGAGTTGGAGGCCCCGGAGGATCTTTATGATCTTGCTGCTCTTTTAAGAGACACAGAACGATTTGTAATAGAAGGGATTTTCTCTAGAGCTACAGGAGAACAGGTGGTATCAGTAAGTACAACTCGTCTTCATAATATTGCAGGAAAATATGTGGGAAAAGATGATCCAGTGATGATTGTAAGAACCCAGAAAAATTTTCCAGCAACAGGAGAAATATTAGCTTCTTTCTCTATAGCTCATTATGTTGCTGGATTTATGAGGGGATCTCATATTGGTCCTTTGATTCCTGTGAAAAAGAATAGCCCAATCTCGTATTTTGATGGTCCCCCTCAAGTTAGTTGTTTAGCTTTTTGTGTTAAAAGAGGAAAACTTACAGAGCCAGCTGATGCATTTGATCATCCTTATTGGGATTGGGTAAGAGATGAAGCAGCAAGAAAAGCTCAAGAGATCCGAAGGCAAGGATTTTTTGGGCCAGCAATGTTACCAATGTCTGAACTAGAATATACAGGTGTAGTGGAAACTTTAAATGAATTAGAGAAAAAATTCAAGATAAGAAAGAAAAAATGATCCAAATTCATAGAACAAGAGGAATTGTTTTAGATATTAAAGATCTAAAAGAACAAGATAAATTAATAACTGTGCTGACAGAAAACGGGAAACTGAAGTTGAAAGGAAAGGGAATGAAAAAAAGTTCAGCAAAATTAGCACCTTATTTTCAACTATTTAATTTGGTAAATATAGAGATAGCGAAAGGAAAAAAATTTGATTTAATAATAGGTGTTCAACTTGAAAATTCGTTTTTAAACTTAAAAAAAGATCTTTCTTTTTTATTTTACGGATTTTATTTTTTAGAACTTGTTAATAAATTAATAGAAGAAGAGATCAGCGATCCTAAAGGGAAAGAACTTTTCGACCTGCTTTTAGAATGTTTAAATTATTTAGATGAATTAAAAAAAGATATTCTTCCTTTAGTTTTGGTTTATTTTCAACTTAAGTTAACAAAAATTTTAGGATATGCTCCTCAATTTGAAAATTGTATAAAATGCGGAAAAGATAATTTAAAAGAAAAAAATCTATTTTCTTTTGAATTAGGGGGCGTTTTGTGCGAAAAATGCAGAAATAATAGAGAGGGAATTTTGATTTCTGATAAATTAAGAGAAACAGGCACCTATATTTTAGAAAATGAATTTTCTCAAATTTTTTCATCTAAAATTAATAATGAACTGTTAAAGAAATTAAATAAGTTAATGCAAATTTTTATTAAATATCACCTAGGAGATAAAGAGATAAAAAGCGTAAATTTTTTAGAATATGCTAACTTTCTGTGAAATAGATCTTAAAGCAATCAAAGAAAATTTGAAGGCTATTAAAAATGTTTTAAATAGCCAAAAGATTTTAATTGTTGTAAAAGCAAATGCCTATGGACATGGGATGATAGAGGTTTCAAAAGCTGTTGAAAAAATAGTTGATTTTTTCGGGGTGGTGAATTTGAACGAAGCTTTAAAACTTCGAGAAATCGGTATTAAAAAACCAATATTAGTGATGGGTTATACCGAACCCCAGGAAATTCTAAAAGCAGTAGAAAAGAACATCTCAATAGTTATAATTAGCAAAGATCATTTAAAATCAATTAGACCTTTTCTTAAAAAATTGCCTTCTCAGAAAAGATTAAAGGTTCATTTGAAAATAGATACCGGAATTTCTAGATTAGGGGTGATGCCTTTTGAAGTCAAGGAAGTGATCAAAGAAATAAAAAAGGTTCCAGCTATCCAGCTAGAAGGAATAATGAGTCATTTAGCTTCAGTAGAAGAAAAGGATATTGATTACACAAAATACCAAATAAAAAATTTTAAATCAGTAATAAATGAAATAAAAAAAGAACTAAAAGAAAGACCAATTTTCCATCTAGCAGCATCAGCAGCAGCAATTTGGCTTAAAGAAACTTGGTTTGATATGGTAAGAATTGGAATAGCTGCCTATGGACTCTGGCCTTCGGAGGAAATAAAACATTTATGGGAAAAAGGGGAAATAAAGATTAAAAGATTAAAGCCTGCCCTTTCTTTTAAAACAAAAGTTGTTCAAATTAAAAGATTAAAACCCCCTGGATTTATCGGATATGGATGTAGTTATAAAATTAAAAAACCTATGAAAATAGCAGTAATACCTGTTGGATATGCAGAAGGATTTGATCGAGGGTTTTCTAATAAAGGGGAAGTACTTGTAAAGGGAAAGCGTTCTAAAATAGTTGGAAGGGTTTGCATGAATATGAGTATGATCGATATTTCAGATATTAATGCTAAAGTAGGAGATGAGGTTGTATTGATTGGATCCCAGGGCAATGATATAATTACAGCGGATGAGCTAGCTTCAAAAATTGATACCATCAATTATGAAATTGTCACCCGAATCCCTCCTGATCTTATGAGAATTTATAAAAATTAACTCAAAAATGACCGAAGATATGGAAAAAATTGTTTCTTTATGTAAAAGAAGAGGATTTGTATACCCAAATTCTGAAATTTATGGAGGATTTGCAAATGCTTGGGATTATGGTCCTTTGGGAGTTGAACTTAAAAATAACATTAAAAATCTTTGGTGGAAATTTTTTGTCCAAGATAGAGAAGATATAGTAGGGATAGATGGTGGGATCTTAATGAATCCAAAAATTTGGGAAGCATCAGGTCATACAAAAGAGTTTTTTGATTTGCTTGTAGAATGTAAAAATTGTCATAAAAGATTTAGAGCAGATCAGGTGGAAAAGGCTTGTCCTATTTGCGGAGGTGCTTTTACGGAACCAAAAAAGTTTAATCTAATGTTTAAGACATTTGTTGGTCCTATTGAGAGTGAATCTCATAAAGCTTATTTAAGGCCAGAAACCGCCCAGGCAATTTTTGTTAATTTTAAAAACGTTTTAAATTCCACTTCTTTAAAATTACCTTTTGGGATTGCTCAAATAGGGAAAGCTTTTAGAAATGAGATTACCCCTGGAAATTTTATCTTCCGAACCAGAGAATTTGAACAAATGGAGATTGAGTGGTTTATAAAGCCACCAAAAACAGAAAAAGAATGGCAAACAGAGTTTGAAAATTGGCTTAAAGAGATGAAAAAATGGTTGAACTTTATTGGGATTAAAAAAGAAAATTATTCTGTAAGAGAGCATTCAAAAGAAGAACTTTCTCATTATTCAAAAAGAACCTGTGACATCGAATATAAATTTCCCTTCGGAACAAAAGAGCTTTATGGGCTTGCTTACAGAACAGATTTCGATCTATCAAGACATCAAGAATTTTCAGGAGTAGATCTCACTTATTTTGATGAAGAAACTAAAGAAAGGTATATACCTCATGTAATTGAGCCAACTTTTGGAGTGGATCGAACTTTTTTGGCAATCCTTATTGATTCCTATACTGAAGAAAAATTAGAAAATAAGGACACAAGAGTAGTTTTAAAATTAGATCCAAAATTAGCTCCTTATAAAGTGGCTGTTTTTCCTCTTTTAGCAAATAAAGAGAATTTAATTAAAAAAGCAAAAGAGGTGTTTTCTCTTCTTAAAGAAAAATTTACTACTTTTTGGGATGATAGAGGAAATATAGGAAAAAGATATAGATATCAGGATGAGATTGGGACTCCATTTTGTATTACTATCGATTTTCAGACAATAGAAGATGATACAGTTACTTTGAGAGATAGAGATACTATGAAACAAATTCGAATTAATATAAAAGAGTTATCAGAAGAATTAGAAAAGAAAATATATGGAGGATAAAATGAGAAAATATTTTCTTTCTTTAGTAATTTTTCTTTCTCTCAGTATTCCTTTACTTTCTTTTGCTCAAGAAAATGTAGAGCAAAAAGCTGATTTAGAGATTGCTCCAGAATCTTTTGATTTTGAGTTGGCTCCCGGAGATTCTTCGACAAAGGTATTAAGAATCTATAACCTTTCTTCAGAAAAAAGAGAGTTGGATATTGATCTTTTAGATTTTAAATCTATTATTCCAGCTAGTAAATGGATTAAAACAGAATCTAAAGTTTTATTAGATCCTGAGGAAAAGAAAGAATTAGAAATAGAAGTGGCTATTCCAGAGGGTGTTGGACTTGGAGAAAGAAAGGCGTTTTTAATTTTAAAAGAAAAAGATGAAGAGAAAAAAAGGATTTTAATAAATATTTTTGTTTCAGATAAGTCTAGGTCTATTATTGAAAAAGGAAAAGTTACAGAAGTAAATACCCAAGTTAATTTTAAAAAAATTTTCCAATTAAGGCCGAGTTTGAGTTTCAATTACCAATGGATTTTAGAAAAGCCCGAAATCATTATAAATTTTGGCTTTAAAAATATAGGAAATACATATTTACTCAGTTCAGCGATTTCGGAAATTTCTTGTAATTTAGGAATAAAGAAAATAACTTATCCAAAAATTAAATTAGCAGAAAGCTTATTAGAACCAAATGAGGAAAAGGTTTTTACTGCAAAATTAACTAATGGACCATTGTTTGGATTTTGTAAGGCAGAGAATTATATAAATTATGGCAAAGGAAAGTTAATCAAGATTGACACCAGTTTTATAGTATGGAATAGTCAATTGATATTTTTTGCTCTTTTTGTGCTTTTAATTTTAATAGTAGGAATTGCTAAATTGATTGGGTTAAGAAGAAGAAAGACAGAGGAATTTGAGGATGTATTTGAGATAAAAACTGGGAAAAGATCAGGATGCTTTTGGATTTGGATATTGATAATTCTTTTCGTGCTTGGCTTTATATTTATTAAAGGATTTTATCTCTTTGGTCCTCTTCAAGAGCCAGAGGAAGAAAGGGAACAAAAAGTTCAAGTAGAAAAAGTTAGAAAGGATTTAGGAAAAGAAGCAGAGAAGAAAGTATTTTCTTCTGAGGGAATTTATATAGTTAAAGAAGGAGATACTTTGGCTCAGATTGCTGAAAAATTTAATCTAACTTTAGAGGAAATAATGGAACTTAACAATATTTCTGACCCTAATTTGATTTACATAGGGCAGGAATTGAAAGTTAAAAAAGAAGAAATTAAAGAGGAAGAAAAAGAATTAGAAGAACCAGAGGAATCAGCTGAAGGAAATGTTTATATAGTGAAAGAAGGAGATACCTTGGTTCTTATTGGAGAGAAATTTAAAATTGATTGGCGAGAAATTGCAAAATTAAACAATATTGAAGAGCCTTATGAAATTTATATCGGTCAAAAACTCTATTTACCTAAAAAATGACC
>CAZICA010000004.1:38766-41682 GCA_964537705.1 uncultured Candidatus Saccharibacteria bacterium | reverse complement strand
CAACTTACTAAAGCTCAAAATATTGGAACATTGATAGGGATTGTATTTAGTAAACAGCTTGCAAAAGCAGATAAAAAACTAGGTCTTCCTCCTGGAACAATGGCTTCATTTATGCCGGGACTAGTAGCTCTAGCAATGGGTCAATCATTTGTTGCTGCTATGGGAGGACCTGTAAGAGTTGTATTAGCAATTGGAATGGCTCTTTTTGGATATTATAAAGTTGAATATCAATGCCCTTATCCTCCATCTGATCTTTGTTCAATTGGTCCAACACCACCTTCAGGACCTTATCTTAAAGCAGAAGGTGCATCAATCTGGGAAAGTTGGGCTCGGAATCGAGTTCGAACTATAATTAATGATGCCCTTTTAATTGATGTAAACTATGGCATTCCTAATGGATTGGTTCCAGATTTAACCTCAACCCTTGTTCCTACTCAAATTTTAATTTATAGAATAGAAGATCTTGAATGTGAAAATATTTCTGAATTAGAAGACTTAATTTATGGAGAACTTTCTCCCGAATCAAGAAAAGGGATTATTCAATCTGATTTAGTAGTTGATTATATTCATATAGGATATTAAATGAAAAGCTCTAAATCACAAATTACAGTAGGTATTTTAGCTATTGTAGGTTGTGCCTTTTTTATAGCATTTTTTATCTTTGTTCTTTTTGCCTCAGTTTTAGGGTTATTAAAAGAAGGGGAAAAGGAAAGTAAAAAAACAATAACTCATAGAGAAGAGAAAATTCAAAAAAAGATAAATGTCACTCCTTTAATAAAATCTGAAAATTCAGAAGAATTATCAGAAGTATTAAAAAGATTAGGATTTGTTGATCTTGAAGAAGAAAAAATACCTTTTAAAGATTCTCTTAAACAGCCAAACTGCGCTTATAAAAACTTCTCCCAAGATTTTAAAAATCAAATAAAAGAAAAATATCCTGATGGATTTCCAACCAAATGTACTTGGGTTAAAAAAGAATTAGCAGATAAACTTAAAGAATTGTATAAAAAAAATCAAAATTGGCGGGTAACAGAAGCATTTCCTCCAACCACTTTCCATAGATCTTTATGTCATTATACAGGTGACTGTGTAGATATAGCAATTATAGAACCTCATAAAGTACCCAAACATCCAAAAGGTGAAGATGAAAAATTAGTAGAAGATTTAGTCTCTAAAGTAGAAGTTGTGTTTGGGAAGGATTTTATTAATGAATATAAATATCTTGACACACCTCCTCATTTACATCTTGGATCCGGAAATTATGGAAAACCAGGATAATAAAAAAACGGCCTAAAGCCGTTATTTATTGTTTCTCACAATATATTTCTTCCTTTCTAATTCCTAATTCATCATTAAATTCACGTTTTATTAAACATTCTTCTTCTTTTTTAAAAACTCCACCTTTATATCCATAATAATAGTTATTAAGAGAAGTATCTTTAGGATCAGGACAAATAAGCTCTACCTCTTTTAGATTTTTTTCTTTTGATATCTTTTTTAGTTTCTTTCCTGTCCATAGATAAACCTGTTCTCCGTTTTTCTCTTCTCTTATAAATAAGAATTTTTCATCTGGATCAGGAAGAAAACAAACCCATTTATAAATTTCAAAATAAGTATCTTTTTTTCTTCCAATCTTTCCAAAATTCCTGCATTTTCCTTTAAAATAACAGATCTTGAAAGTTCTTTTTCGATAATCAATAATTGCTACTCTTTTCTTTTCTGAGGACCAAATTCGAAAAGGAATATTTGCTACCTCTCCTGCATGGAGATCTTCCCATCTCACAAGAGTAAAATTTAAATCTATCTTATGATTTTTAAAATACTTCATTGCTTTTTTATACAATCTTTTTAATTCTCTAACATATTCTCGATCAGAACTTTCAAGAGGAAAAAATTTCACTATATACCATTCTCCTTCTTCTGAAATTTCTTTTATTATCATTAAATCAACATCCTCAAAAACTACAATTTCTTTTTCTTTAGAATAAGAATAAAAAGTTAAAAAAATCAAAACTAAAAACAAAATTAATTTTTCCATTTCTCTTTTTCACCTCCTTTCTTTTTAAGGTGCCTTTTTAATTATAGCATAAAATAGAAAAATTTCAAAGAATTTTTAAAAACTCCCCCAAATGGGGGAGAAAAAACCCGAAAGGAGGGAGTTTAGAAAAAATAGGTAGTTGAAGCGGAGGTTGAAAAATCTCCGTATTTTAATTCAACCTCCACCTCTCTAGTTTCGTTTAAAATAGTAGGAAAAGGAGTGACATAGGAAATTTTAATTTGTTTTTTTAAGGTAGAGGAAATTTTATTATAGATTTCTTTAAGTTCAGTTGAGCTTGGTGCCTTATAATAAACTCCTCCTGTTTTATAACTAATATAACTTAAACACTCATCTCCTGTCAATCCACCACATCGATCTATAGTTTTATAAAAATCTTCAGTGGGAAGTCCGATAGAAAAAATTGGGATTTGATAAATTTCTAGATAATAAATTAACTCCTCAATATCTTGATACCAATCGCTAAAATTTTCTGCCCCGTCACTTATTAAAACAATTGCCTTTCTTCCTTCTAAAAATTTTAAAAGTTCAACTCCTTGAAAAATGGCATCAAACAAAGGTGTACAACCCTCGATTTCTTTTGTTTGATTGATTGTATTAATTACCAATTCTTTATCTTGGGTTAGCTCTATAGAATTTATCCTGCTTAGATCACAAGAAGTGAATAAAAAATCTTCATAAACAGAACTATTAAATTCTACTAATCCTACTTTATCATATAATTGCAATAAATTTACAAATTCAGTCGCTGCCTCATTTAAATCTAAAGTAGCATCCACCATTGAACCAGATCTATCAAGAATTAAAACCACTGAAATTCCTTCCTCTTTAGAAACTAACTCTACTTTTAAAACAACTGC
>CAZICA010000004.1:0-38666 GCA_964537705.1 uncultured Candidatus Saccharibacteria bacterium | reverse complement strand
TCTTTAGCTTCAACAACTATTCCTATCTCCCCAAATGGAACTAAATAGGTCTTTCTTATCTCTTTTTCACCTTTATTTTCTATTTCCTCCTGAAATATAATATTATAACCTGAAAGAATAAAAAGATTTAATTTTGATGTTTGTAAAGGAATTTTTAAAGCTTTTCTTTCTTTTTGAGGCCATTTTATTTTTAAATCTAATTGAGCTAGTCTTTTTTTATTTTTTACTTCAATTATTTCTCTATTTCCACAACTTACTAAAAATACCATTAAAATCAGAAATAAAGCTCTTCTCATTTCTTTTTTCACCTCCTTTTATTGGATAATTAAGTCAATTTCTCCTTTTCCTATCTCACATCTATTATCTTTTTCAATCCATCCTATATCACAAATATCACAGATAATTGCCCGGTGATCCATCCCATCTCCCCCATCAAGACGATATAAGTTGTATCTATCAGAAAGAATATAACAATTATCATTATCTAATTCTAAATTAGTAATTACATAGTCATAGATCTTTCCTGTATAAGTTGTTGGTTCAAGAGGAGAAATAATTTTAAATCCTTTTTCTTCTATAAAAGATTTTAATACTCTTGCGCTATCATCTTTTTCATTTTCAATTTCTAAATTAAAGTCTCCTAAAATTATCACTCTTTCATACCCTTCTACTAAATCAAAAA
Organism: uncultured Candidatus Saccharibacteria bacterium; assembly: GCA_964537705.1. Classification (GTDB taxonomy): domain Bacteria; phylum Patescibacteriota; class JACPGU01; order CAZICA01; family CAZICA01; genus CAZICA01. The sequence goes on along the minus strand of CAZICA010000004.1, from coordinate 37,984 downwards.
TTTGCTTTATTTGAGCGATTCTACACTCATCATCACCTAATCTTTTAGGATCCTCACTTTGAAGATGCGCATTTATCACAACAAACTCTAATCCATTTCTTTCTAGTACTAATTTTGAAACTGTAAAACCTGGATCACAATCTTCAATAGGATCAGCAACCTTAATTGAAGAATCAACATTGAATTTCCAATTGTAAGCAATACATTCAAACTCATTTCTGGGTTCACATTGATAAAAATATTTGTCATCTAAAATTCTGGAAATTTGTAAACCTGAGCAATTATCACAAATATCATCATCTATAAAAGGAACTCCTGCCTCTCTCTTTCCTATTCGAGCTTTTCCACATAACCTGGAAGGAAGGATTTCTTGAAAAACAATTAAATCTGGGTTATAAAGAGATATCCCTCTTTTTATTCGGGCCTCAACTTTCGTGTTACACAATTTAACCTTTTTAGTGATACACGAGATATTTCCAACATTTGCTGTCATAATTCTAATTCTATTTTTATTTTCTAGATCACTCCAATCTACAATAGGATAACATATATCTCTTCCCATATCCCAATAAAGATCTTGATCGCATCTTTTATGATAGATAAAATAATTTTCACCATTACATAAAGTTAAAAGATCTAATGAGGGTTCTTTTATAAAATTTATTGGGCTACTAAAGATTGCAAAAACAGACAAGTGCCTTGTTAATCCATAAACTACATTTTTTTCTTGATCTACTTCTGAAGCTAAGGGTGCGAAACTTTCTCCATCAAAATAAGCTAAAATTAAACTAGATTCTTGAGTTCCCTCTGGTAACTCCAACTCATCATATTTTAAACCAATAAAAATCGGCTTTGGTAAAATTCCGTCAGGATCAGAAGAAACTATTTGATAAGCTTTTCCTAAATACTCCTCTTCTCTTGAAGGATTTTCTTTAACTTCTCTTACTGAAAAACTTATTCTTTCAGTTAAGGAATATGGGGGGATAATAATCTCGCCTTCCTCCCAACTTATTATATCCCCTTCAGAACCTACCTCTTTTAAAACTATCTCCTCTCCTGAAGGTCTAACTCCTCCTCCACCACCACAACCAACTATTACTAACCATAACAAACCTAATCCTCCAGCTAAAAATTTTTTCATTCTTTCTCACCTCCTTTTTTTAAGATGTTAAGGTGCCTAGAATTTAAAATTTAATCTATCTACTAATTTTTTTTTAATTTTTTTATTTATTTTATCAATTAATTCTTTTTCTTTTAATTTAAGTTCATTTGCTAAAGTTGAATTTTTTACTTTAATGGTTAAAATATTGTTTTTAAAAAACAAGGCAAAAGTATCTTTGATTTTAATTTCTTTATTCCAAATATTACAAACAAAAGCTGCCTCGGCAGCTTTTTTAAGATTATATTTATTTAAAATTTTAGTCAATAAATCTTTTATCTGAATCATCCTCTTCGAGGCATTATAATATAGAGAAAATCTTCCTTATCTTTTGGTTTTATAAGAGCAGGATCTAATTTCCCGTTAAATTCTAATCTAACCTCATTAGTATCTAAAACATTTAAAACATCTAAAATATATTTTGCATTAAATAAAATCTCTAGATCTTTCCCTTCAACTTCTGCACTAATTTTTGAGGTATTATCTCCAATTCCTGAAGCTTGAGTGAAAATTGTAATTTCTCCTTTCTTTCCTCCTTTAATTTGTAATTTAATAACATTTCCTGCTGCCTCTTTAGCAAATAAAGAAGCTATTTTTAAAGCACGTGAAAATTCATCTAAATTAACTAATACTTTTGTCTCTGCACTTTGAGGAATAATTTGTTCATAATTTGGATATTCTCCTTCAATTAATCTAGATATTAAATAAAGATCTTCAAAATCAAACTCAATTTGATTTGGATTGATTTTAATCTCGATTTCCTCCTCAAGATTTTCTCTGGGAATTCTAGCAAGTTCCATTAAAGCTCTTTTAGGTACTACTAAATTAGTAGCTGAAACTTTAGAAGGTAAAGAAATTGTTTTTTCCACTAATCTTGCAGCGTCTGTTGCTACTAATTTTAATTTATCTTCTTCAAACTTAAATAAAACCCCGGAAAGAACGGGTCGAGATTCATCTAAAGAAGTAGCAAAAACAACTTGATCTATTGCTTTAGTTATATCAGAGAAAGGTAAACTAATAAAAACTTCTTCTTTTAATTGAGGAATTAAAGGAAATTCATCTGAAGAAACTCCCTTAATATTTGCTTCATTTGTTTCATTTTTTATATTTAAAGTTAAATCTTTTGTAGATAAATTAATTTTTTCAGAAGTTAAATTCCCAATAAAGTCAGTTAAAATTTTTACAGGAACTGTAATTTCTCCCTCTTTTTCAATTTTTGCTCCAATCCACCAATTTATACCAATTTCTAAATCTGTAGCTGCAAGTTTTAATCTACCTTTTTCTGTTTTTAATAAAACATTACCTAAAATAGGTAAAGAAGGTTTAATTGATATTATTCGCGAAATTGTTGTTAGAGCTTTATAAAATTTTTCCCGAATGCATGATAATTCCATGATTACCTCTTTTAAATTTTAATTAATAATTTTATTTGTTATTTGTGGAAATAGTTGAAAACTTATTTTTTAATCTATTAAAATTATTGAAAAATATGTGGAATTAATTTTTATTTTTTGAAAGAAAATTTTAAAATACTTTTTTATAAATGAAATTTCTTTAATTTATAGACAAATTTTAAAGATTTTATCCACAATAAATTTTTTCTTTTAAAAGATTTATTTCTTGTTGAAGTTCATTGTTTTCGGAAATTTCTTTTTCTATTTTCGAACAAGCATGCATAATTGTGGTATGATCTCTTCCTCCTAATTCTTCTCCTATCTTAGGATAAGATAATTTTAATTCTTCTCGAAGTAAAAATGCAGCAATTTGACGAGGATAAACTAATTCTTTATTTCTTTTAGGGCTCAAAATATCTTCTAAAGTTATATTATAAAAACTTGCGACAGCTTCCAATAATTTAGTCGGAGAAACAAATTTTTTTCTACCATTAATTAAAGCTTCCCCTAAAATCTCTTGAGCTAATTCTTGATTTGGATACAGATTATTAAGTTCACAATAAGCAATTAATCTTGTTAAAGCTCCCTCAAGTTCTCTAATATTATTTTGAATATTTTTAGCAATAAAATCTATTACTTCTTCAGGTAAATTATAATTTTTTTCTTTACACTTTGTTTGTAAAATAGCTACTCGTGTTTCATAATCAGGAGGAGAAATATCAGCTATCATACCACTTTCAAATCTAGAAATAAGACGATTTTCTAAGGTTGGGAGAGCTTTAGGAGAACGGTCTGAAGAAATTACAATTTGTTTTGAAGCATCATATAAAGCATTAAAAGTGTGGAAAAATTCTTCTTGAGTTCCTTCTTTTCCTGTTAAAAATTGAATATCATCGATTAAAAGGACATCAACTGAACGATAAGTTTCTTTAAATTCTTTAGCTTTTCCATTTCTTACAGCATGAATAAATTCATTAGTAAATTTTTCACAGGTTGTATATAAAACTTTTTTATCTTTGAATAATTGAAGGATTTTATTTCCAATCGCATGAAGTAAATGAGTTTTTCCAAGACCTACTCCCCCATAGATGAATAAAGGATTATAAGTAATTCCAGGATTTTTTGCAACAGAAAGAGCTGCAGCATAAGCTAATCTATTTGAAGGCCCAGTTACAAAATTTTCAAAAGTGTATTTTTGATTTAAATTTGTTAAATCTTTTCTTTGAAAGTGGGTTGATTGAATTTTAAATTGAGGTTTTCCCCTTGTTTCTGTTATTTTATAATTTATTTCTTTTAATTCATCTCCTAATAATTTTTTTAAAGTATTAAATATTTGTTGATGATATTTTTTCTCTAGCCATTCTTTAGTGAAAGCATTAGGAACCCCAATAGTGATTATCGAGTTTTTAAAACTTACAATTGATGTATTTTTAAACCAAGTAGCAAAATTAGCTTTTGAAAGCTCTACTTCAAGTTCTCCTAAAGCAGCTTGCCAAATTTCTTTTACATCCATTTTTCTACCTCAGGACAATCATATCAAATCTTTCCACAAGGTCAAGACAATTTTTTAAAGATTTTGTGGATAATTTGTGTAAAACTTTGAGGATAATTTTTATTTACTTAGTTTAGTTGAAATGTTATAATTAAAATCATGAAAAGAACTTATCAACCTAAAAAAAGAAAAAGGTTAAAAACCCATGGTTTTAGAGCGAGGATGAAAACTAAAAGTGGTAGAGAGGTAATAAAAAGAAGAAGGAGAAAGAAAAGAAAAAGATTAGCACCTGCTTTGCCTAGAAAATTAAAACCTTCAAAAAAATAATGGAATTTTTAAAGAAAAAAAAAGATTTTGAAAAAGTTTATAAAAAAGGAAAATTTTTGAAGGGTAATTTTTTTCATTTTAAAATCTTAGAAAATAATTTAAATATCACTCGATTTGGCCTAGTGGTTTCAAACCGTATTTCTAATAAAGCTACTATAAGAAATAAATTAAAAAGAAGGATGAGAGAAATAGTAAGGAAATTAGAAAAACCAGGTTTTGATATTGTAATTATTGCTCAAAAAAAAGCTTTAGATACAGATTTTTGGGGATTAAAAAAAGAAATAGAACAAATAATATTAAAATGATTAAATTATTAGTTCTTTATCTAATTAAATTTTACCAAAAATTTCTTTCACCCGATCAAAGTTTTTATTCTAAATATTTACCTTTTAGATTTTGTCGATTTTATCCTAGTTGTTCAGAGTATAGTTATCAAGCAATAAAAAAATATGGCTTATTAAAGGGCGGTCTTTTATCTATTTATAGAATTTTAAGATGTAATCCCTTTTCAAAAGGGGGAATTGATAAATTAAAATGAAAAGCGGTTTTTGGTATAAATTCTTTATTCAACCTTTGTTTAATATTTTAATTTTATTTTATTTAATTTTTGGAAATTTAGGAATTGCTATAATTGTTATAACTTTATTAATTAGATTAATACTTTTACCCACTTCTTTAAAAGCAGCTTATTCTCAAAAACAATTAGCAAAATTAGCTCCTGAACTTAAAAAAATTCAAAAGAAATATAAGGCCAATCGGGAGAAATTAGCTCAGGCTCAATTAGAGCTTTATAAAAAATATAAAATCAATCCCGCCTCTTCTTGTCTTCCTTTATTAATTCAATTTCCAATTTTGATTGCTTTATACATTGTATTAAAAGATGGTTTAACCCCACAATATTTCGATCAATTATATTCTTTTGTTCCTCGTCCATCTGAAATAAATACTTTATTTTTGGGCATAGACCTTTCTTTACCAAATTTAACCACTCCAATTTCCTCTCTTCCTTTTAAATATTATATTTTACCAATATTAGCTGGAATTTCTCAGTTTATTCTTTCTCTTTTAACTTTACCTAAACGTAAAGAAAAAAAAGACACTCCAGAGCAGGTAATGACAAAACAAATGCTTTTTATTTTCCCTTTAATGACAGTTCTTATTGGAATTAAATTACCAGCAGCAATTGTTCTTTATTGGCTTGTAAGTGTTTTATTCGGAATTTTCCAACAAATTTATATAAACTCTAAACTTAAAAATTTATGAAAATTGAAAAATTAATTGAAGAGGTTGTTAAAAAACTTTTAACAAAATTAAATTTAAAAGGAGAAATTAAAATTACTAAAGAAAATTCTGTATTTCTTATAAATATTGATCTTCCCTCTCCTTCGATTTTAATAGGATATGAAGGAAAAAATTTAAAGGCATTTCAGCATATTTTAAGACTTATTTTAAGAAAAAAAGAAGGAAAAAGAGTGAATGTTTTAGTAAATATCGGAGATTTTAGAGAAAGAGAAGAAAAGGGTTTAATTCAACTTGCAAAAAATTCTGCTAAAAAAGTTAAAGAAACTGGAAAATTTATCATTTTAAGGCCAATGAATTCTTTTGAAAGAAGAATAGTTCATCTCGCTTTAGCTGAGGAAGAAGATATTGAAACAGAAAGTGTTGGAGAAGAACCCGAACGCAGAGTTATTATTAGGCTTAAAAAACCCAAAAAATAATGGTATAATTTATAAATGGAGGAGTGGCCGAGTGGACTAAGGCGTCCCGCTCGAAACGGGATAGGCCTTGAAAAAGGCCTCGTGGGTTCGAATCCCACCTCCTCCGCGATTGCAACTAAAAACTAAAAACTAAAAACTAAAAACTAAAAGCGAAAACTCACCCTTCTCTGGACCTGCAAGCTTTAGCTTGCAATCAAATAAAGCGAAAAACTAAAAACGAAAAACGAAAAACCAATCAAAGCGAAAAACGATTTAAAATTTTTAAACAATTTTTTCGCTTTTCGCTTTTCACTTTACGCTTATTAAAAAACTCCTCCTATTTTTCAACTTTCATTAAAATTAAATTTATCCTTTCCTTAAATTGTAACCACTTATTTTGCCATGGCAAATTAATACGTCACATTTTATAAAGCGAAAAACTAAAAGCGAAAAGCTAAAAACGATAATTTAAAGCTAAAAGCTAAAGACTAATTTTTAATTTTTCGCTTTACGCTTTACGTTTTACGTTTATTTTTACGCTTTACGCTTTACGCTTATTGTTGGTTAAAGTGCTCACCCCTTCACTTATCAGGTAGGTTGGAGAAAGACAGTATTTTGTTAACATTCGCAAACGTTCGCGAATGTTTATGAATGTTTAAAATTAAGCTAAAAAATTCATTAAGAGAAAAAACTAGAGGTCTTGGAATTTTTCCGAGACTTTTTATTTATTTATTGCAAAAAAATTAAAGATAGAGTATTATAAAGTCGATGAATAAATTAGGAGGGCCTTTATGGAAGGATTTTTAAAAGGTAAAAAATTTTTAGTTCCTGCTTTAATTTCTTTATTTTTATTCACTGGTGCAATTTCTTGTCGCCGCCAACCCCCCTCTTATAGATGTCAAACAGATAGAGATTGTCCAAAAAATTATCAATGTATAGGAGGAAGATGCCAAAAAATTCCTCCTTCAGAGGAAAAAATAAATTTAACAATTTGGGGAGTTTTTGATGATAGGGGAGCTTATAAAGCTATTATAGAAGGGTTTGAGGCTACTCATCCTAATATTTCTATCACTTACATAAAAAAGGACTACAAAGATTATGAAAGAGATTTATTAGATGCTTTAGCAGCAGATGAAGGTCCGGATATTTGGTTCCTTCACAATGATTGGCTTCCAAAACATAAAAATAAAATTTTACCTATTCCTTCTACTATCTATACCATCGAAGAATATAAAAACACTTTTGCTCCAGTTGCTTATGAAGATCTTTCTGATCGAGGAAAAATTTATGGAGTTCCTTTAGCTATTGATAATCTCGCTTTGTTTTATAATCTAGATTTATTTGAGAAAGCAAGAATCAGACGACCTCCTACCACTTGGGAAGAATTTATTGAAGATGTTAAAAAACTTACAAAAAGAGAAGGAGATCAAATTTTAGTTTCTGGAGCTGCTTTAGGAACTGTTGAAAATATTCCAAGAGCAGTTGATATTCTCTCTGCTTTAATGCTTCAAACTGGTACCATAATGGTCTCTGATGATAGATCTAAAGCTTATTTTAATCAATATATAAAAAGTGAGGGAGAGATCGTTTATCCTGGGACAGATGCTTTAGAATTTTATACTTCCTTTACTCAACCATTGAAATCTTTCTACTCTTGGAACGAATCAATGCCTTATGCTTTAAATGCCTTTTTAGAAGGAAAGGTAGCCATGATTTTTGGATATAGTTGGCTTATCCCAATAATTGAAAGAGAAAAATCTCCGAGGTTTAGATATGATACTGCACCTTTTCCTCAAATAAGAGGTACAGATAATCCTTTGACTTATGCAAATTATTGGGCTCTAGTTGTTTCTAAAAAGACAAATTATCCAGATGAATGTTTTGAATTTTTAAAATTTGCCTCTTCAAGAAAATCTGTTTTAAGTTATTATAAAGCAACAAAAAAACCTCCCGCCAGATTAGATTTAATAGATCAGGCAAGAACTTTGAAATATTATGGAACCTTTGCGGGTCAAGTCCCGATTGCTAAAAGTTGGTATAAGGGAAATGCAGAAGAGGTGGAGGAGATATTTAAAGAGATGATAAATGCAGTGATAAAATATGGTCAGCCTCCTCAGGCAGCAATTGATGCCGCTGCCAGAGAAGTTACAAATATCCTTCAAAAATATTTATAATTTAAAATGAAAAAATTTCCTCTGTTTATAATTATAATTTTCTTTTTTCTTTTTTCTTTTATTCCAATAGGATCTACCCTGAATGATTTGGAATTAGAAGCACCTTCAACAGCTATTGAAGGAGAAACAATTAGGTTATTAATTTTAAATCTTCCAGATGGAACTGACAGTATAACTGTAAATTGGGGAGACGGCTTAATAGAGGAAAATATTACTACAAGTAATCCTGAACATACATACAACTCTGCTGGTTCTTATGAGATTCAGGTAGAGGCATTTGATGAAAATAACAATAGCATTGCTTCTAGTTCTGTTTGGATCACCGTTGAGGAAAGTGGACAAGAAGGGTTTTCTTCTTTACCAATTGAGGCAACACCAGTAGAGTGCGAAGCGTATGTAGACTTCCGAATTGAAGGAAAAAAATTGTATGTAACTCCTTCTGGATTTGATGAGGGAACTGAGGTTGTTATATATTACACTTCCCCTGGTAGTTTTTCTAGTGAGGAACTTGGAGAAATTTCAGCAGATGCTTCTAACCAAGAGATTTCTCTTTCAAATTTTTCTTCTGGGGAATATGAATTTTTTGCAAAAGGAAAATGTAAAGGTTATTCAATAACCACCTCTTCAGTTTCTCTTCAGATAGGATCTTCCAGCTCAGGTTCTGCTACTTCTACTGTTCCAGGGGTTTTAGAACTCGAGCTTCCTCAAGCTCAGGCTCCTTCTAGAGAAAGTGGTTTTTGGGAGTATGTAAAAACTGTTTATAAATGGACTTCAAGGATAATTGTTCTTTTAGCTACTTTGATGATAATTTATGGAGGATATAAATATATGTTAAGCGGAGGAAATCCAGAGGTAATAAGAGAAGCAAAAGATATAATAATAGGAGCTTTAATAGGAATTGCCTTGGTTGCTTTAGCTTATATTTTCTTTTTAATAATGATCCCTTCTTAAAATGAAAAAAATCTTAAAATTTAGTTTTCTTTTGTTTTTAGTTTTTTTTCTTCTTTTAAGTTTTGTTTCTTTAAGTTCACCCTCTAAAGCCGCAAGAGGAACAGTTCCAGTTGCTCAACCTCAAGGTATTCCTGAATATTGTAAAAGTATTTTTTCTACCTTAAAGGTAATCTATAAATGTTCTCCAGAATTTAAAGGGAAAGAGGTAACCATATCAATTGGGGGAGAAGAAAAAGAAATAGCTTGTCCTGAGAATCTTTTTGATATAGTAGAATGTTTAATTTGGGCAGGGATTTTATTTCTTTTAAATTCTGCTTGGATTGTTGCTGTAATAATGATTATTATCTCAGGATATAAATATATGGCTTCAGCAGGATATGAGGAGGCGCAATTAGCAGCTAAAAAGACTTTAATTGCAGCAATAGTAGGATTTATAATTGCTCTTTTAGCAATTGTTATAGTTAATTTCACAGTTACATTTGTAGAACTGAAAGAAAATGGTATAGAAAAAGCGATAGAACAAATCGAGCAAATTAGAAGATAAATATTTTGACATATTTTTTAATTTATATTAAAATAATCCTTGAATTGTGGAAAAAATAAGGAGGGTCTAATCCCATTAGATAGATAAAAAATTAATTTTACTAAAGGAGGTTTAAGTGATAAAGAAAATAAAACTATTTACATTAAGACTAACTAGAGCAATTTATAGTTTTCCTTTATTACTTGCTACTTCAGATGATACTGATTTTCAAAGTTTTAGACCTACATCTATTGGTGAAATTTCAATAGCAGATGTATTAGATAGAATGATTGATATTATTTGGGGAATTGTAGGACTTATTGCTGTGATTTATTTAATCTATGGAGGATTTTTATATATGACCTCAGGTGGTTCAGAAGAGCAAGTTGGGAAAGCAAAAAATGTAATGATGTATGCATTTATAGGAATTATAATCATTGCCCTTTCTTATGCTATTGTTAATTTTGTGATGGGAAAATTATTTGGAACCGAATTTACAGGAATACAAGTTCCTGGAAGTCCCGGAAGCTAAAAAAAATCGAAACTTAATTTAAATTGAATTAAGTCTATAGGGTTTTCATACTAATAGCAAACAGATTTTCGGGATTTTTTGAAAGTTAAAGTTTATGAATTCTAAATTTTGGATCCCTATTTCTATTCTTCTTACTGCCCTAATCATTGGATTAGGTCTTTATTTTTTAGAACTAAATCTTTTTCAAAAAACAATCACCCTCTTCCGGACCCGCGAGCTTTAGCTCGCAATCAAGCTAAAGCTTGATATTCTTTTCGTTTTACACTTTACACTTTACGCTTTTAAGGAAGCACTTCGACAAGCTCAGTGGTGTACACTTCGAGAGGCTCAGTGTGTATTCCCTGAGGGGAGCGAAGCGGAGTCGAAGGGATAAAGCTCTTTCCCGGTTAAAGCCGGGCATCCAAAACAAGTGAAAAACTAAAGGCGAAAAACGAAAAAAAGGACTTGGAGCCCAGACTTTAGTCTGTTAACTCTTGTTAATCAAGCTAAAGCTTGATACTCCAGAGAGAAGGAATTTTACACTTTACGCTTTCTCTGGACGCCTGACTTTAGTCAGGATTTTTTTATAAGCAAAAAACTAAAACAAACCCATGCTTGCTATTTGAAAGTATTGCGGGCTATCTCTACTATTAACGTTTATGAACGTTAGTTTGTTTTAAACCAAAAATAAACCTGCAACTTAATGCAGGTTTTTAAACGAGTTGAAATAAATTTATGTGTTACCGGTAAGATGCATATTGGTAAACGTCTAATACACCATTTTGAAACAACTAGGATGTTGTTTCCAGTTCTTGCCCTATACTAAGTGTTTATGTTTGTTATCAAAATTATGCCTATAGGATTCAATTAATTTATACTCGTGAAGCTGATCAAGTTATAGCCAACAATTGTTTGATCAATTCCTTTCTACTTTTCAATTTTTAGAGTAACTTTAAATCCACCTACGCGGTGGACAATTACAAGATTGGTTTATTAACACTCGATACGCAGAGAAAGATTTTAGTAAAAGAGGAGAAGGTGGAGATTATATAGGAGGAGATATTACTTGGGCTAATTATCCTGGTTTTGATTACACTCCTTCAACTATTCCTTCAGACTATCAATCTATAGGGCTTTTAATTTATAAAATTAGTCCTGATATTTCTATTGAGGAATTTGTAAAAGAGAAAAATTTTCAGAAAATTAGAAGAAGTGAAGTTTTAACTATTAATGGATTAAAAGCAAGAAAATATTATCTTTCAAATGCGAACGCTCCTTTAGATGAGCGAATTATAAGTATAAAGGTATTTTTAAAAAGAGCTGATAAGATGTTTGTTTTCAGTTGCGGAGCAGAGGGTAAAGAGATTCCATCTGCTTTAGAGAAAATCTTTGACCAAATACTTTCTTCCTTTAAATTTGTTGAGTAAAAAATATATTAAAAATAAAAAAGAACCCTGCTAATAGCAGGGTTTAATTGTATATTTTAGAATCTATTTCATTTTCTCCGTTTTTAAATTTTACATTTATTGGATTAAAACTATAAATAGCTCCACTTATTTCCCTGGCTGGAGCGATTACTCTGGTTTGTAATTTTTCTGCCAAAAACTTTGCGATATTTTCCTCTCCATAACCTGTGAAACAAGATTCTAGGACTATAGTTGCTTTTGGATTTAATATATTCATTTCTTTTATTTCTTTAAGAAGGTCATCATCTCCTAGATCTAATGTTCCTATTTCTCCTTTTCCAAACATGATTGCAGCTGGCGAACCATGGGATTCAATTATTAGAAGATCTATTTTGCCAAAATAAGTTTTTATTTTTGAAAAAGTTTCTTTTAATTCTATCTCATTTGCAATTTCGAATTGTTTCAAGTCGTAATCATTGGGTATTTGATCTGTTGAATAGTGGGTCCAGTATAATATCCCATTGAAATCCTCTTTTCCAATAAGCACTATAGCTAGCTTTTTCTGCGGATCTCTATCATTTAAATTTTTCTGTATGCCTTTCCATGAGAGATGTCCTAATCTTGAGATGTTATAAAATTCGCTTAGTTCTTCTAAACCCTCGTTTCCGTACTCACTGTATGTATTTATAAGATTTTCAAAATCTTCTTTCATCCAATACTTGAACTTAACTACTAGAGACTTATCAATGCCAGGAAGAAGTTGATCTAAAATAAAATCTCTTTGAGCTGTTTGTAAAAGAGTTCCTAAAAGTGCATAAGCGTGAACTTTGAATTTCGGATCTTGAGCTAATTCTAAAATTTTTTCAGTTTCTTTTTGGCAGGTTTCAAAAAATTTCAGAGATGGTATTTGTGATGCTAAATTTCTTATAATAGTTGAGGCTGTTAAAATTGTTTCTAGAGAATAGAGGGGGTCGATTAAGGAGAAAATTCTTTTAAGAACTTCTTGCCCTGTTGATGTTTCAGCTACTGGAACTTCTTTCCAATCGGGTTTTATAGTGGTACTTAAAAGCAGATTTTCTACCATAATCGATATTGAAGTTTTTCCAAATTCTGGCGTTATAAACACAGCTAGTTTCGCAAGAGCGTATTCGTTCAGTCCTCTATCCCAGCCACTTTTCATTAGATCACGAATTTGAGGAATAGTTTTAGTTCGAATCCAAGAGTCATGCCAGTATTTTTTTAGGTAATCAATTTTTTCATCGAATTCTCTTTTTTTCTCAGAGCTTTCCAAATCTTGTCTTAGAAAGGGTAGGGGGAGTTCTTTTCCTAAACTTACTTCTTTTTCTGATGTTACTTTAGGGTCTATAGTAATTGGATTTCCGCCTCCGCCACCACAACCTAAGAACAAAGTAACTATTACTAGAAGTTCTAATAATTTTAATTTCTTCATTTACTTTCACCTCCTTTTTTAAATTTTTAAAGAACACTAATAATATACCACATTTTTCACAATTTGTCAAGATGTTTAATATCAAATAGAGAAGGGTTTTCTTCTCTTGCTTTATATTAAAATTTTTAATAAAATTAGATTACCATGTTTAAAGAAACATCAAAACTTAATCCTAAAAAACGTTATCTTCAAATTGCCCTCAATAACACTCTTGAAGAAGCACAAAAGATAATAAATAAGATTCCTATTTCAGATAGAATTTTAATAGAAGTAGGGACTCCTTTGATTAAACGCTATGGAATAGAAGCAATAAAACAAATTAAAAAGTGGTATAAATTCCATACCTTATCAAAACCAGAGATAATTCCTTATGTAGTAGCGGATCTTAAAATGATGGATAGAGGAGAAACAGAAGTGGAGATAGCTGCTGCAGGTGGAGCTGATGCAGCTGTAGCTTTAGGACACGCTCCTATTGAATCTCTTAATGTTTTTATTCAAAAATGTGAAGAAAAGGGGTTAGATGCTATGATTGATATGATGAATGTTACCTATCCTTTGGCTATTCTTCGCCAATTAAAAAAAACACCCCAAGTAGTTATATTGCACAGAGGGGTGGATGAAGAAAAATTTAATAAAGAAAAACAGCTTCCTTTACACGAAATACGCCGAATTAAAGGAAATTATGATATTTTAATTTCTATTGCTGGCGGCGATACAATCAGAGAAGTTCAAAAGGCAATTTTTAATGACGCTGATATCGTAGTAGTATGGAAATCGTTTTTTCAAAGTACTGCCGATACTGCTAAGCTAGCTGAGGAATTTTTGAAAGAAATTAAATAAAGAATTTTATTTACTTTTTCTAAGAAATTCAGCTATAGACTTTATTCCTTCAAAAAATTCGATTGGTAAGGCGAAAACGACAGTTTTTGAAGGATCGGGATTAATTTTTTCAATTGTGTGTAAAGTTCGTAATGAAATTCCTCCAGGTACAGAGTTTAAGACTTTCGCTGCTTGAGATAATTTTTCTGCTGCTGTAAATTCTCCTTCTGCTCTAACAATTATTGCTCTTCTTTCTCTTTCTGCTTCTGCCTGTTTTGCCATTACTCTTTTCATATCTGCTGGTAACTCAATGTCTTGTATTTTAATTGCAGAGACATCTATTCCCCATGGATCGGTAGCTACATCAACGGTCTTTTTTATTTCTTCAGCAATTCTCTCTCTTTCTGATAAAAGTGTATCAAGCTCCACTCCTCCAATTACATCTCGCAAAGTTGCTTGAGCATAGAGTGCAACTGCATGTTTAAAATCTTGGATTTCTAAAACTGCCTTTTTAGCATCTTCTACCTTAAAATATACTACTGCATTAATTCCAACAGTTACATTGTCTTTTGTAATTACTTCCTGTTGAGGAATATCAACAGTGGTAGTTCGAAGATCTACTTTAATTATTCTTTGTACCCCTATCAATATCCATGTCAAACCAGGTTTTTTAGTTCCTGAATATTTTCCTAAGGTTAAAAGAACCCCTCGTTCATATTGATTGATTATTCGCAGACCACCAATAAGAAAAAAGCCAATTATTCCGATTATCCACCAAAGCATAATTACCTCCTATGTCGCAGATAACTGGTTGAGTTTTTTGGCAAGGCGAGATTTTTTGCGGGCTGCAGTATTTTTATGAAGAAAAGTTTTTGCTGCTTTATCTATAGCTTTATATACAAGCTTTAATTTTTCTAAAGCCTCTTTTTTATCTCCTTTTTCAATAGCCTTTAAATAGGCTTTTTTTGCTTCCCTAATAGCCTTCTTTCGAGCTAAATTTCTAGCCCTTCTTTTTAGAGATTGTCTTAAAGCTTTTTTTGCTGATCTAGTGTTTGGCATTGTATTTATAGAATAGCTCAATTTTAAAAGAAAATCAAGAGAAATAAAAGCGAAAAACTAAAAACCAATCAAAACGAAAAACTAAAAGCTAAAAACGAAAAACGATTTAAAATTTTTAAACAATTTTTTCGCTTTACGCTTTACACTTATTTTTCGCTTTTCGCTTTTCGCTTTACGCTTTTTTAGCTTGCAATCGCGCTAAAGCGCAATATTCCAGAGGAAAGGAAGTTTTACTAAAGCGCGATAGTCCAAAAGAAAGGAAGTTTTTCGCTTTTCGCTTTACACTTTACGCTTATTAAAAAACTCCTCCTATTTTCTTTCATTAAAATTAAATTTATCCTTTCCTTAAATTGTAACCACTTATTTTGCCATGGCAAATTAATACGTCACATTTATAAAGCGAAAAACTAAAAGCGAAAAACTAAAAACCAATCAAAAAAACTAAAAACTAAAAACTAAAAACTAAAAACTAAAAACGAAAAGCGAAAAACGAAAAAATTTTAAACTTAATTTCCGGCTGAAGCCGGGCGTCCAAATAAAGGATTTGGCTGAAGTTGATATCTATAAAAAACCGCTCATTTAAGAGCGGGAATAGGATTTATAAAAACAATCTTTTTTATTGCAGTTCCGTCAGAGAATTTAATAGGTTTGGAGAGCTCGCTTACCCCAGTTATTATAAAGATTTCGTTCTTTTCAGAGATTACTCCTTTCCCTGAATCTCCCTCTTTAAATCTTTGACCATCGCAACCATACCCATATCTCTTTTCAAAAGAACCTCTTTTTGTTTGATACTTAAAATAACAAGTAATAGTTCCTTTTTCTAATACTTTAAGTTTAAAAGGTTCTACTACTTCTATCTCTATTTGTGTGCGGAATTTTTGAGTAGAAAATGTTGAGGCTATTCCTTCAAGTAAGGGAGGTTTTTCTTTCCCAATCTCGAGTTGAGCTATATCATTTCCTAGATATTTGATTTTAGTGACATTTCCGATTACTTTTTCTTTTTTATACACTCTATATCTACCTTTGTTTCCTTTAAAAAACCAATGAGCAGCCGTAAAAAATCTTTTTTTGTTTCCATCCACGATCGCTATTCCAGGTGCTTTATCTTTTATTCCTAACTTTTCTATTTGGATGCTGAAGATTTTAATCTCTGGATACTTACAACTTAAAAGATGCTCCAACAGCAAGAAACTAAAAAACAAAAAAGCTATGTTTTTCAATTCATATCACCCCCAGGTTTTTAAATTGTTAAAGAATAATTAATTATATCATTATTTTATTTAGTTTTACAAGAATTTTGGTTTTTAATTATTAAAGTTTTTAAAATTTAGTAACTCGCCAAACTTCTTCTAAGGTAGTGATTCCTTCAATTACTTTTAAAACCCCATCTTGTTCCATAGTTAACATTCCTTCTTTGATTGCCTGATTTTGGATAACTGAAGCAGGAGCAGATTTAAGAATCAATTTTTCAATTTGGTCACTGATTTTAAGACATTCAACAATCGCGGTTCTTCCTTTATATCCAGTGCCATTACAAAGATCACATCCTCGACCTCTTTTTAAAGTTTTAGGTAAGGGCACTCCTGGCAAAATTTTTGCTAAATTAGCTAGATATTTTTCAGATGGTTTAAATTCTTCTTTACAATTTTCACAAATTTTCCTTACCAATCTTTGAGCAATGATCAAATTGATAGCTCCTACAAGCAAAAATGGCTTAATTCCCATTTCTATCAGTCTTACAATAGCTCCAGCAGCATTATTTGTGTGAAGAGTTGAAAGAAGTAAATGTCCTGTCAGAGCTGCTCTTGTTCCAATTTCTGCTGTTTCTTTATCTCTTATTTCTCCTACCAAAATTATATCAGGATCTTGTCTTAAAATAGAACGAAGCCCATTTGCAAAAGTAAGACCTTTTTCTTCATCTATTTGGGATTGGACGATCCCTTTAATTCGATATTCAATTGGATCCTCTAAGGTGATTATTTTAACCCCTTCTTTATTTAATTTATCTAAAATTGCATATAAAGTGGTTGTTTTTCCAGAACCAGTTGGGCCAGTGTTTAAGATCATTCCTTGAGTTTTCTCTAATGCATCTTCAATTAATTTTTTTGCTTTTTCTGAAAACCCTAATTCATCTAAAGTTAGAAATTTAGCCTCGACTTTTAAAATTCTTAAAACAACACTTTCTCCATAGATGCTTGGTAAAACAGAGACTCTGAAATCAAAATTTTTATCAAGTACTTTTTTAGAAAACCTTCCATCTTGGCAGATCGAGGAAGTATCTAATCTTAACTTTGCTAAAAATTTGATTCTATTAATCAAACTTTTCTGAACCTCTTTGTCTAGATACACCGCATCTTGAAGGACTCCGTCGATTCTAAATCTAATTCTAAGTTTATCTTCCTGAGGTTCGATATGAATATCAGAGCTTTCTAAAGAAATAGCTCCTTCTAAAATTACTTCAAGGAGCTTTGATGTTGGGATTTCTTTTAGTCTACTGGCAACATCTTTAAGTGTTTTAAATTCCTTTTTAACTAATTTTTTTGGTTTTAAAAGCGCTTTTTTTCTTTCTTTTTCCTTCTCTAATAAAATTTTATATTGATTTAAAAGATAATCTATCGATTTTGGAGTAGTTACATATATAATTGGCTTTAAATTCTTTTCTTTTGCTAGATTCTGAATTATTTGTTGAAGCTCTTTATTGGCCGGATCTTGAACTGCTATTTTTATTTTTTCTTTTGTTTTTAAAAATACTGCGACCTTATATTTTTCACAAATTTCTAAAGGAAGATTTAAAAGGGCATTTAAAGCAACAGGATAGTTAAAAAGATCAATAAAAGAAAGCCCAAATTTAACTGCTAGGGCTTTCGCCTTTTCTACTTCCCTTTTTTCCTTAAGTTCAAGAATTACTTTTGCAACAGGTTCTTTTGATTGAAAGATTTTGTTTTTCATTTTTGTTTTTTTTGGATTTAATCTATTATATCACAAAATTTTAAAAATTTCAAGCTTAATCTGTTTTAATTTTTAAAACCTTGGTTTTTGTCTTTTCTGCTTTTGGTAGAGTGATAGTTAAAATCCCGTCTTTTAAAGTAGCTTGAGCTTTTTCTGTAATTACAGGAGTTGGAAGAATATAAGTTCGAGAAAAGGCGCCCCAATAACATTCTTGAACCAAATAATTTTCTTTTTCTACTTTCTTTTCTTCTTTTCTTTCTCCTTTTATAGTGACAGCATCATCGGAAACAGTGACTTCTAGATCTTCTGGTTTAACTCCAGCAATAGGAGCTTTAATCACAATTTTGTCATCTGTTTGATAGACATCAATTGCAAGTTGTCCTTCATAACTTTCAGTCCATTCTTCTTGATCTGGTTCTAAAATTTCTTCATCCTCACCTAAGAGTTTTTTTGCAAATTTTGCAATAGAAGATTTCGCCATTTTTCACCTCATTTTAAATTAAAAATTGACCCTCTCTGGGTATATTATAAAAAAGTGAAAAGTTTTGTCAAGAGTGCAATTTTTTAAAAAATATGATATTCTAAAAAAAGAACCTTAAAAGGGGGGTGATATTTATGAGAAAATTTCTTTGTTCAATGATTTTGATAGCTACTCTAGCATTTTCTGAGGATTTTTGTCAGATATTAGATTTTAAAGAATACCGATGTAGAGATTTTGAGGTTTGCGGAAAGCCGAAAGGAAAAGTAATTTGTAACAGAGATCGAATGATAATAAGATGGGAAAAAGATGTCTTTATAATAGCGAAAGAAAAAGATTATGAGATCTATTTAGAAAAGAAAGGAAAAGAATATCAGATTGAGATTTTAAAAAATGACAAAACAATCGGGAAGCTATTTTTTAATTTGAAAGGAATTTATAGATGGACTGGGAAATATATTTCTGATCAAGGAGTGGAGAATTGGGAGAAAGGTTTGAAAAAATATGAGTTTATTGAATTTGTCCAACCAATAGAAATTAAAAAAGAAGATTTTGGAAATCTTTTAAAACTTTATTCTAAAGTTATTAGTTTAAGAACAAAACCAATTTGGTGTGCTAAAAAAATAGAGAAAATTAAGAAAAAAGTAAGAATAGGAGATATAAAGATATTTAAAGAAAAAGAAGCGGTAGTATTTGAGTTTCCAGATAAAAAATGGTTTTTTATAGATATTACTGGTGATGGAATTCCTGAGTGGTTAAGAGAAACTTTTTCTTCTTTTAATCAAAATCTTTACAATCTTTATTCTCCTTCAAATGAGAAATTTTTGGAAGTTTATTATCAAATATTGAGGAAAATTTAAGCCCTTGGGGGCTTTTTATTTTTTCTTGATTTTTTTAAAAAAATGTGCTATAATAGGAAGGTTTTAGAAAAATAAAATAAAAACAAAATGAGAAGAAAAACAAAAATTTTAGGCATTTTAATCGGAGTTTTTTGTTTATTTTTAATTCCTAAATTCGTTTTTGCTCAAATCCCAATTGGCAATTATCAGGCAGAATTGGTTGATCGAAGTCCTTCTCAAGTCAAATTAAAAATTGGTGAGACAAAAGAATTATGGGTTAAATTTAAAAACAAAGGAGATGTGGTTTGGCTTAAAGATGTTTTTAGATTAGGAACTTCTAACCCCAGAGATAGAAGTTCTGTTTTTTTATCTTCAAATCGAGTGGAGATGATAAAAGAAAAAGTTAAACCAGGTGAAATAGCAGAATTTAGATTCAAAATAAAAGCTAAAAAAGTTGGGAAGTTTAGAGAATATTTTGCTTTAGTTGCAGATGGGTTTAAATGGCTTTCTAATGAGATTTACTGGGATATAGAAGTTGAAGAAGCAAAATTTAAAGCTACTTATCTAGGTCAAAGTCCTTATCCTGAGATTTTAGCAGGCGAAATAGCTGAGCTTTGGATTGAATTTAGAAACGATGGAAATATAAGTTGGAAAAAAGATGTGGTCAGATTAGGAACTTCTCGTCCTTTAGATAGAGGTTCTATTTTTAGCAAAGATTGGCTTTCTCAAAATCGGATTGAAATGAATAAAGAAGAAGTGAAGCCAGGAGAAACTGTGAAATTTACCTTTAAAATAAAAGCACCTTTTAAAGAGGGAGTTTATAGAGAATATTTTAGATTAGTAGCTGATGGAATAAAATGGTTTGATGATATAGGGATTTATTGGGATATAAAAGTTGAACCAAAGATATATAAAGCTAGATTTGTTAAAAAAAGTCCTGATCCAATTTTAAAACCAGGAGAAACTAAAGAATTATGGGTAGAATTTAAAAATGAGGGAAATATTAGTTGGAAAAAAAATGGGATTAATCCTGTAAGATTAGGAACTTTTGATCCAATTGATAGATCAAGTTTATTCTTTTCTGGAAATAGAATTGAGCTGAAAGAGAATGAAATTAAACCAGGTTCTATTGCTCGATTTTCTTTTAAGATAAAGGCCCCTGTTGAAATAGGAACCTATAAAGAAAAATTTGCTTTAGTAGTTGATGGTCTAAAATGGCTTTTTGATACAGAAATAGAATTTAATATCAAGGTGGAAAAGGAGTTGGTGTTAAAAAATCCTATTAGAGTTGGACTTACCTTTTTAGATGCACCTTCTTTTATTTCAGCAAATGGTGATTTTGTTGTTCGAGATGGAAAAGGAAATTTTGTAAAAAGATATAAAAAAGGAGAGAAAGTGAAAGTTGAACTGGCTGAAATAGGATATTTTCCAAATTCTCTATCTTTTATTCCAATAAATGATGCTATTTTACAGATAGAAAATCCAAGAATAAATAAATCTTATAATAGATTTCGAGGAATTTTAACCTTTGTTAGATCAAAATATTCTTCAAGAGCTTGGGTTGTAAATGAACTAGAGCTTGAAGATTATTTAAAAGGCTTAGCAGAGGTTCCTGATAATTGGCCAAAAGAAGCTTTAAAAGCTCAGGTGATTGCTGCTAGAACTTATGCTTTAAGAAATAAGTTAGATCCAAAAGCAGATATTTTTGATCTTTATGATGATGTAAGATCTCAAGTCTATCTAGGTTTTAATTCCGAGATCCAAAAACCAAATCAAAAGATAGCAGTAGAAGAAACAAAAGGTTTGGTAGTGAAATATAAAGGAGAATTAGCCCTAACCTATTATTTTTCTGACTCAGGTGGTGCGACCGAGGATATTAGCAACGTTTGGGGAACAGATGTTGCTTATTTAGTAAGTATTTCTGATCCTTATAGTTTGCCAATTTCTTGGGAATATAATTTCTCAAACAAGGAGCTTAAAGAAATATTTTATCAAGAACTCCAAAAAGCCGGTTTAGAAAAAGAAATTATTGTAGATATAGAAATAAAAGAGAGATTTCCTTCAAATAGAGTTAAAGAAATGATCTTTAAGATGTCTTCAGGAAGAGAGTTAAAAATTTCTTATTTGGATATTAATAAAAAAATAGGATGGTCTATTAAAAGTTCCATGTTTTGGGTAAAGAATTTAGGCCCAGAAGCTAATCCATCTTTTAAATTTTATGGAAAAGGATGGGGGCATGGAGTTGGGATGCCTCAATGGTCAGCAAAAAGAATGGCAGAGAAAGGCATGAGAGCAGAGGAGATTATAAATTATTTTTACCCAGGAACTTATATCGAAGGATAGGTAATGTTTGGTTTTTTAAGATAGAAGGGATGAACTGGTTTAGTAAATTTTCTTTTAGTTTTAAGATCTTGATAAATAAATTTAATAGCTTCTAAAGCTCTATGATTTTTAGAGGCTTTATCAATAATCAATCCTTTTTTAATTTTAAGATCAGGAAATTGGGCCACAATCAAAAATCCTTTGGTTAAATTAAGTATTTGCTTTTTAGGAACAATTTTATAAGAACCTATTTTTTTTAGATTTTGAAATTTTGCTAGATAGGCTTCATTTTTTGATGCTTTTAAAATCGCTACCACTTTTTTTTCTTTCAAAAGAAGGGCTTGAGCTAAAAGAGTATCAATTGCTAAAATTGGAATATTTAAAGACCAGGCTAGGGTATTTCCAACACAAACCCCAATTCGAATTCCAGTGAAGGATCCAGGACCAGAAATTACGACAATTCCTTTTAAATCTTTATAGGAGACTTTATTTTCTTTTAAAAACTTATCAATATAAATTAATAATTTTTGAGAATGATCAAACTTTGTTTTCCAAAGCAATTCTTTTTGAAAATTCTCGCCATAAAGTGCTAAACCAGAAAATTGGGTTGTGGTATCAATTGAGAGATACATTTTTTATTATAATTTTTCTTGTATTCTCATCTATAAATTTAAATTCTATCTCAATCCTTTTTTTTGGTAAAAATTTTTTTATTTTCTCTGCCCACTCAATAGCAATGATTGAATTTGGTTCGTTTAAAATTTCTTCGACACCTAAATTTGAAAGCTCAAATTCTTTTGTTCTATATAAATCTATATGATAAAAATTGATTGATTTTTTTCCTTTTTTTCCTCTATATTTCCTTAAAATAATAAAAGTGGGAGAAGTTATTTTCTCTTTAATTTTTAATCCCTTTGCTAAACCTTTAACAAAGGTTGTTTTTCCTCCACCTAAATCTCCATAAAGACAGATAATTGATGGAGGGGATATTTTCTTTGCTAATTTTTCTCCAAATTCCCTAGTTTCTTTTTCGCTTTTTGAAATTAAAATCATTTTTTAAAAATAAAAAACTTTATAATTAGACAGATCAAGGCAGTTAAAGAAAGAATTATTAATTGTTTTTTACTTTCTTCTTTTTCGGAAGAAATAGGTTGAATAAACATATAATTTTCTTTTAGATCTTCTTGAGTTTTTTGTCTTTTTCCAAGTTCAAAAAGAATATATTGCTTATTTTTCTTAGCGGGTTTTAATCCCCTTTTTTCTTTTTGAGGTGATGATTTAAAAATTATTTTAATTTCCTTAGCTGCAATTTCTACTCCTTTTTCTTTAATAATTGGATTACCTATAACATCAATAATATATCCTTTTTCAAGTTTTTGATCAATAGTTGATAAATTTATTTTCAAGATACTTTTGTCATTTAAAGATTTTACTAGAGCAAAATTTTTAGAGACTTCTATTACCTCCCCAGGAAATCTAATTTCTGTTTTTTCTGTTTCTTTTGCCTTTATTTCTTCCAATTCTAATTGATTTTCTTCTCCTGGGGTAGGTGTTTTTGACCATTCTCCTTCATTTGTAGCTAAGATTCTATTTAAGGAATGATCGGGTAAAGCATTTCCAGAAAATTGAAATAAATCAATCTGATTACCATCTTTATCATATAAAAATATTTTTTCTCCCCCACTGTTATTTAAAGGTATTTTTGTTTGAGTTCTCCAAAATATTTTAAATTCGTTTGGTTTGATTTTTTCATTTTTAATTTCAAATTTATTTCCTGATTCATCTTCTAATTTCCAGCCAGTTAAATCTATTTCAAAATTTTCTTCATTTTTAATTTCAATAAATTCATCCCAATAATTTGCTTTTCCATCTTGATTTAGGTCAAGATTTTTAGGATAAGGAAAGATTTCTGATAAATAAAGATTTGGTTTAAATTGAGGTTCGATTTCCTTTTCTGTTTCTTCTTTTTCTATTTCAGATTCTTCTGGTTGATTTTCTTTTTTAGTTTCATTCACTTTACCAGGCGTTGGATTAGTCCAGATCCAATTTTCTTCGAGTTTGCTATAAGATTTTCCTTCTGGAGCGTTTTCTTTATAGGAAATTTCATCTATTAAATTTCCTTTAGAATCAAGGAGTCTAACTTTATCTCCTCCCTGGTTATTTAGAATAATTTTCGTATCTGCTCGATAAAAGACTAGATATTCATTTGGTTGGATAGAAGTTCCTTCGGGAATTTGATAGGGTGATGAGCCACTCTCACAATCATCTAAGACCCAATTTGATAAATCTATAGATTTATCTGAAAGATTAATTAATTCTATAAATTCTGTTTCATTATCAGGACCTATTGGATTTGGTAGAATTTCATTTATTTTGATTTCAGGTAAAGGAGGAGGTGGAGGTTTTGGAGGTGGAGCAGCAGGCGGAGGAGAATTTACCTTTACCTCTAAACTATCTTGGGCACTTTCTCCTTTGTCATCCACTACAGTAAGAGTTACTAGATAGGTGCCAGGGTCATGATAAGAATAAGTAATTTCCATTCCTTCTTTTATGGTTCCATCTCCTAAATCCCAACTATAGGAAACTATCTCACCATCAGGATCATAAGATTCTGCTCCAGAAAATTGAATAAGTTGATCGATAAGTACTTCTTTATCAGGGCCAGCTATTGCTATAGGTTTTTGATTTTCTAAAGGATTATAACCTTCAGGAATTTCTGAGAAAGAAGAATTTTGTGGTTCGGGAATTTCTCTTAAAAGGAAATCAGCTTCGTTATTATCTGTATCTATTCCATTACCTTTTTCAGGATCAAGTTCTCCTGGTTTTCTTTCAATTGATTTATTTTCTTCAGGATTTAAGGTTGGATTAGTTTCATAATCAGCTGCTTCCCCCATTCCAACTTTATCTATAATTTCTTCTTCATTATTATAAAGGATAATTGTATTATTTGAAGCAACTGAATAGCTAGCTGAGCTATAAGTTAAATCAGGTTGTACTTCTCCTTTATATCCCTCAGGATGAGTTATTAGAAAAAATGAAAAAGGAGGAATTTTTGTTCCTTCTGGGAAAGAAGAGACTAAAGGATATTCATTTCCCGAAGCAGTTTTTCTTTTCAATTTCCAACCAGAGAGATCTATTTCCTTATCAGTTGGATTATAAAGTTCAATAAATTCATCTTTTGCTGTTTCTCCAGCAATTTTAATTTCTGAAATAACCGGATGGGTTGTTTCAGCAAGAGATGTTTTAAACCAAAAGAAAAAGCCTATAAATAGAAATAACAGAATTTTGATCGCTTTCTTTAACATTTTTTTCTTTAAATTTTTATTTTTCTTTTATATAATAGATTCTGCTTTAAAAAATCAAAAAGGAAGGAGGTGAAATATGGCAGGGCCGGTTGAAGCTATTGGAACTTACTATGGTTATTTTTCAAACGAAGCTCAGACTTTGACCATGAATTCTTTAGGAAAAGAAAAAGCAGAAATTCCCCAACTTTTAAACAAAATTCAAACTTCTTTTCAAGCCAATCTTTCTAAAGATCCTATAGAAGTTCAGAGAGCTCTTTCTATTGTGAAACTAACTGGTTTAGGTGGAAGAATAGATCTTTTAATTTAAACCTCCCTTAAGGGAGGTTTTTTACTTATAATATTTATCAATTACCTCCTTGATGAATTTCTCGGCACTTATTACAGGAGAAATTTCGCATCCAGTTATATTTCTGATTTTTTCTATCACTAAAATATCTGTAGGATCTACCATTGCTAAGGTGATTACATTATTAAACTTAGAAAGGGGGATCACTAAATATTTTTTTGCAATTTCTTTTGGAATCAATTTTAAAATGTCAGAGGAAAATTCGTACTTCGAAACATCAATAGCTGGGAATCTCGTTTGTCTAGATAAAAGAGAAAGAAGCACCTCTGGAGAAATAAGTCCCATGTCAATAAGATGAGATCCTAGTCTTCCCCCTTTTTCTTTTTGTTTTTTTAAGGCCCTTTCCAGTTGTTCTTCAGTAACCAAATTTTCTTCAATAAGCATTTCACCAATTTTTTTTGAGGGAGGTTTTTCTGGTTTTTTTAGATTAGCTTTTAAAGTTGTAATTTTTTGAGCTATAAATCTAGGATTTGATAAATGTTTAAAAACAAAATACCTAGTTGTTCCAGCTGTTTGAACCGAAACTGTTCCAAAATTAAATAAAGTTTCTAAAAATCCTTTTGTCTGGCTAGTGACATCTTGAATATCAATTAAATGAAGTTCTGAAATTGATCTACCAAATAATACCTTTTGTTCCACTTCAACAATTCTTTCATTGGTTAAAATCACTATATCAAGATAATAATCTAGAAAGCTAATTAAAGCAAAATTTAATAAAAAGAAAATACAGATGTATCTTATCAAAGTATAAAAAGGTAGAAAATCTCCTTCTTTTGGAAGTAAATAAGAAAGGAGGAAATAAAGAAAAATAAATAAAATAAAAGTTAAAATAGAAGTTAAACAAACAATCCAATGTTTTCTAAACACATGTTCTACCTTTTCTCCTGGATAAAGATCGATGATTGAAGTTGGTTTTGGAAAAATCATTTTCAAGGAATAATATTTTCAAAAAAATCTTTCCAAAGTTCACAATTATCTTCCCAGGTGATTGCATTAAAGAAAGTTATCCAAGTAATCAATAAGGCTAAGATCCCGTAAAGAAAAATAATTGGTTTTGTAATTCCCTTAAATCTACCAAAACCAAAGACTCTAGTTGCAGCTAGGTAATTAATCGACCAGAAAATGATTAAAAATAATAAATAAATATCAAAAGATATACTTCTACACATTTAAAAAAGCTCTTCTTGAGGTAAGTTAATATTTAGATGTTTATAAGCTAAAGGTGTTGGTTTTCTCCCTTTTGGAGTTCTTTCTAAAAACCCTAATTGTAAAAGATAGGGTTCAAGCACTTCTTCAATTGTTTCTGTTTCTTCAGAAGTAGCTGCTGCTAAAGTTTCAAGACCTGTTGGTTTCCCATTGAATTTTTCGATTAAAGTTAAAAGCAGTTTTCTATCTGCTTTATCTAAACCTAGTTCATCAATTTCTAATAATTCCAAAGCTTCCTTTGCAATAGCTAAGGTTATTTTACCATCATATTTTACCTGGGCATAATCTCTAGTTCTTTTTAGTAATCTGTTGGCAACTCTTGGTGTTCTTCTCGATCTTTTTGCTATTTCTTGAATAGCTTCTTGGGTTATTTCTGTGTTTAAAATTTTTGCTGATCTTTCAATTATTTGAGCAATTTCATCAAAAGTATAAAAATCAAGATGCCAAATAATTCCAAATCTATCCCTTAAAGGAGAAGAAATTGATCCTATTTTAGTGGTTGCTCCAATTAAAGTAAAAGGTTCTAATTCAAGTTTTAAAGCTCGAGCACTAGGGCCTTTTCCAATTATAATGTCTAAAGTTTTTTCTTCCATTGCTGGATATAAAATCTCTTCAACCGGTTTTGCTAATCGATGAATTTCATCAATAAATAGAATATCGTTTTCGGATAAATTAGTTAAAATAGAAGCTAGATCTCCTGGATGAAAAATTGCTGGGCCAGAAGTTGGTTTGATATTTACTCCCATTTCATTGGCTATAATATAAGCTAAGGTTGTTTTTCCTAAACCGGGCGGACCATAAAGAAGTACATGATCTAATGCTTCTTTTCTTTGTTTCGCTGCCTCAATGAAAATCTTGAGCGTTTCTTTAATCTTTTTCTGTCCTATAAATTCTGAAAGAGTTTGGGGACGAAGAGTTTTATCAAGAGTTTCTTCCTCAGGATTTAGTAAGGGAGAAATTATTCTATTTTTTTTAGAGTTCATTTTCCTAAGTATCTTAGAGCAAATTTTACTTTTTCTTCTAGCTTTTTGATATTTGGGGGAATTTGTTTAATTACTTCTTTTATTTCTTTTGAGGAGTAGCCTAATTTTTTTAAAGCATCTACAAGATCTATATCGACTTTAGATTCGGTTAATGAACTTAGATCTTCTATTTTGATTTTATTCTTTAATTCCAGAATAATTCTTTGGGCTGTTTTTTTTCCGATTCCTAAAATTTCAGTTAATAAAGTTGGATCAGAACTAACAATGGCAGTTTTTAATTGATCAACTGAAGCATTTGATAAAATACTTAAAGCAATCTTTGGACCAATTCCTGAAATAGAAAGCAAAAGTTCAAAAAAATTTAATTCTTCCAAAGTTTTAAAACCATATAAATTTGAACAATCTTCTTTTACATAATGATAAATATATAAAAATACATGGTTAAAAGGAAGAGATTCTAAAGTTGGAGTTGTTACAAAAACTTTATAACCAACTCCTCCTACATCAATAATAACCCAGTTTTCTCCTTTTAATTTTAATAAGCCATTTAGACTTCCTATCATTTTAAAATCCTTTTTGTTTCCTCGGGTAAAGAAATATTTACAATCATTTCTGTTGCTAATTCAAAACCTCCTAAAGTAGTTAATCTTGGTATTATTTTTAAATGCCAATGAAAAATTTGCTTCGCATATCTGGATTTAATTTTTGGGAAATTATGGATAAAAAGATTCCAATCGGGGTTTGATAAATTTTTTTTAATTTTTCTAAAAATTTCTTTTAAGATTTTTGCTAAAAATTTCGCTTTTTCTTCAGAAATTGTTTCAAATTCCGGTTCATGATTTTTAGGTAAAAGTAAAAGCTCGTAAGGGTAGTTTGATGCAAAAGGAGCTAGGATAATAAAATGTTCGTTTTCCATAATAATTCTTTTTTTAAGTTTTTTTTCTACCTCTATCAATTTACAAAAGATACACTTTTTTCTTTTAAGAAAAAAATTCTCTGCTTCTTTAAATTCCTTTTCGATCAAAGAATTAGAGATATTTGAAAAAGCAAATAGTTGAAAATGAGGGTGGGAAATAGAAGCACCTGCTTTTTTTCCTTTGTTTTCAATAATTAAAATGTAGTTAATAAATCGTTTTTTTCGCCAGAATCGATATCTATTTTTAAAGACTTTGATAAGATTCTCTATTTCTGATTCTTTTAAATCAGGAAGTTCCTTTTTATGGTCTTTTAAAATGATCAATTCATGTCCCCCTATTGCTGATTTTTTTAAAAATATATCTTCTTTTTTTATTTTTTCTTTAGCATGTCCAAAAGTAGGAAATTTATTTGGGACCACTCTAATTTTCCACCCAGGAGAATTTGGTTTTGATAAAGGATCTCTTAAAGCAAAAACTTCTTTTGGAGTTAACCTTTCATTTCCTTCGCAGAAAGGGCATTTTTTAAAAGTAGAAGGTCTTTTTGCTCTTTTTGGTGCGATAATTACCCAGTTTTTAGTGATAAAGTTTTGTCTAAATTCTGGCATCTTTAATTAAATTATTTTGATGAAGATGGCAAATTGCACAAGCAAGGGCGTCAGCAGCATCATCTGGCTTTGGTAGTTCTTTTAAATTAAGAAGTCTCATAACCATTTTTTGCATCTGCTTTTTATCCGCTCTTCCATATCCAACAATTGCCTGTTTAATTTCCAAAGGGGTGTATTCGAAAATAGGGAGATTATATTTAGCAGCAACAAGAAGGATCATTCCTCTTGATTCACCAACAGCCATAGCTGTTTTGCTATTTTTGAAAAAAAACAAACGTTCTATAGCTATTACATTTGGTTGATATTTTTTAACGATCTTTTCTGTTTCCTTAAAAATTTTTAAAAGCCTTTGAGAATGAGTTAGTTCTTTTTTAGTAAAAATACAATCAAAATCTTTTACTTTTAAGTTTTTATTTACCTTTTCAATAATTGCCCATCCAGTGGTAGCAAGGCCAGGATCTATTCCTAAAGTTATAACCTTTTTATTCATTTTAAAGTTTTATTCATTATCTCATCTGGTATATCAAAATTAGAATAAACTTCTGTAACATTAGGATGTTCTTCTAGGGCATCCATTAATTTTAAAATTTGAGTTGCTTGTTTTTCATCAGTGATTCTTAAGGTGGTTTTAGGATCAAGAATTAATTCTGCTCCTACTATTTTAAGATTGAGCTCTTCTAGTCTTTTTTTAATTTGTTCTAATTCAGTGGGATTTGTATAAACTTCTAAAATATTTTCGTATTCCTTTATGTCTTCAGCTCCAGCTTCGATAATCTTGAGTTCTATTTCTTCTTCTTGTGCTTGGGTGGTGTCTTCAGGAAGTTCTACTTTAATTAATCCTCGTTGGGTGAATAAATAGGAGACAGCGCCACTTTCAGCTAGAGTT
Organism: uncultured Candidatus Saccharibacteria bacterium; assembly: GCA_964537705.1. GTDB lineage: Bacteria > Patescibacteriota > JACPGU01 > CAZICA01 > CAZICA01 > CAZICA01. The sequence goes on along the minus strand of CAZICA010000004.1, from coordinate 8,186 downwards.
CCTCCATGGGTTGCAAAAAGGTTTCTAAGTTCAGCTATTGTCCTATTTTTATTATCAGTTAAAACTTTGATTATAATAGCTGCTCCTCCAGGACCGAATCCTTCATAGATTCCTTCTTCTAATTTTATTCCTTCTAAAGCTCCTGTTCCTCTTTTTATGGCTCTTTCAATATTCTCTTTTGGCATATTAGCAGCTTTTGCTTTTTCTATCGCTAATCTTAATTTAAAATTAGTCTCGGGATTTCCCCCTCCTTCTCGTGCCGCTACAGTAATAGCATTAGCAAGTTTGGTAAAAAGTTGTCCTCTTGCTTTATCTGTGATTCCTTTTTTATGTTTAATTTGGGCCCATTTAGAATGTCCAGCCATTTTTCTGTTTTATTATAGCTCTTTTTTTTCTTTAGCTCAAGTTACATCCTTTCCTACATTTGAGAATACATTTTTTTCTGCAAGATAATTCAATGGTTCCATTTAAATCTGTCCTCAACAAATCTATTTTATGGTTTTTAATACGATCAAGTGTTTCAAAAGAAGGATGTCCATAGGTATTTTCACCAACAGAAATTATTCCTATTAAAGGATTTGTTTTTTGAAGAAATAATTCACTAGTTGAGGTAGCAGATCCTTGGTGGGCTATTTTCAAAATATCTGCTTTTAAATTTATATCATTTAAGACAAGTTTTTTTTCAGTTTCAATTCCTATATCACCAGGAAGAAGAATGGTTATAGTTTTATATTTGACTTTTAAAACTATTGAACTTTGATTAATGTCCTTAAATTTTTTTCCTACAAGAACTTCAAAAGGATAAAGCACTTCAATTTCACCTTCTTTAAATGGAATTTTTTGGCCTTTTTTAGCAAAAATTGTCTTTATTCCTTTTAATTTAATAAGTTCTAAAAAATATTTGTAATTAGGACTTTCATATTCTACTCCTGTTAATAAGATTTTTTTGACCCGATAAGAATTTATAACTTCAATAAGGCCGTTTAAATGATCGGCATGAGGATGGGTGAGAATTACAAGATCGAGATTTGTTTCAAGAAAAGAAAGTTTTTTAGAAAGTAAATAAAGAATTTTTTTATTAGCTCCTCCATCTATTAAAATTTTTTTATTCTCCGGTGTCCTAATAAAAATTGCATCTCCTTCTCCAACATCAAAGAAAATGATTTGAAAGTCAGGTAAATTGAAAGGATATATTTTTGGGAAAAAGAGGATAAAAGAAAGTATAATAAGGATGAAAAAATTTTTAAACTCTTTTAACATTTTTCATCAATAGAAACAGTCCTCCATAATAAATGAAAAGAGAAATGAGATTTAATTTAAAAGATATATAGATCGGCAAAGAACTGAAAAAATCTACTATTAAAAATAAAATATTTAATATCAGAAAAGGAATTATTGCAAAAATTTTTCCTAAAAAGAAAGAGAAAAAACAAATTCCTACACTAATTAAACTAAAAAAGATTAGAGGGAAAAGTAAAGGAATGATTATAATATTTGGAATTATTGAAAAGGGAGTGAATTTTCCGAAATAATAAGAAATTAAAGGAAGAGTAGTTAATTGGACACTTAAGATAGGAAGAATTAAATAATCTAAAGGAAATGAATTTATTTTTTCTCTTAAAAATGGATTGATTAAAATCAAACCAACCATTGCAGCAAAAGATAATTTAAAACTTAGATCAAAATGAACTATTAAAGGATTTATTAAGATTAATAAAAAGGCAGCAAAAATAAGAGCAACTAAAGAATTTCCTTTTCTCCCAAATAAAGGAGCTAGAGAAAGAAGCAAGGTCATTATCCCTGCTCTTAAAATTGAAGGTTTCGCTCCTGTAAAAATGATGTAAATCAAAATAAATCCTAAAAGGATTAAAAAGAATAATTTTGGAGAAAAATTTTTAAAAATTTCTCTTAAAATTCCTCCCAAAATCATTAGATGAAGGCCAGAAATAACCACAATATGAATAGTGCCCGTTTTTATAAATTTATCTTTTAATTCTACTGGGAGAGCTTTTTTAGTTCCTAAAAGAATTGCTCCTATAAAAGAACTAAAAGGTTCAGGGAAAAGTTTGATAATTTTTTCTTTAATTTTGTCTTTTAAAAGAAAAAGAATTTGATAGAAAAAATTTCCCTTTTTCTCTTCTAATTTTTTAATCCTTGGAAAATTAATTATCGAAAAAATTTTAAACCTTTTTAAATAATTTTTATAAGAAAAGTCCTTTTCTTCGGGAGGAGTTTTTAAAAATCCTTCCAAGATTAGTCTATCTCCATATTTTATTGGTTGAGAATACAAATTAGCTGTTACCAAGACCTTCCCTCTAATAGGAAAAAATTGATCGGTTGTTTTTAATTCTTCTGCTTTTAAAATAAATTTTATTGATTTTTCCCTTAATTCAGGATAATTTATAACTATTCCTTTTATTTTTACCTTTCTATCGTTATAAAATGCTAGATGGGTTTTGTCTAAATTTGGTAAAAATGTTTGATATCTTGTTATTCCTAAGAAAAAAAATAAAAGAATTAACCAGAAAATTTTTAATTCTTTCTTTTTAAAAAGCAGAAAACCAAAGAAGGAAATTAGGGTTGAAAGCAAAAAATTAAATTCAAAATAAGGAGCAAAAATCGTTCCCAAAATAAAGGCCAAAAGAATAGTTAAAAAAATTTTCCACGAAGATTCCATTAAAAATCATTTTTATTCTATCATATTTTATCAAAACTTGATTTTATTTTTTTAGACTTAAGGTAAATAGACTTGACAAAGGTTTTTTATTTGCTAAAATTTAATTTAGCACTCAAAGTTTGAGAGTGCTAATAACTATGAAAGAAAGAGAAAAGAAAATATTATTTGCTATTTGCGAAAGATACATTAGGACAGCTTCACCAGTTGGATCAGCAATATTGAGTAAGAAGTTTTTCCTCTCCCCCGCTACTATCCGAAATGAAATGGCAAAATTAGAAAAAGAAGGATTTGTCTTTCAACCTTATACCTCTGCAGGAAGAATCCCAACTGATAAAGGATTAAAATTTTATGTTGATGCTTTAAAGAGAAAAGGCAGAGTTTCTTCTTTTAGATTTTTTAAAAAAATTAAGAAAAGAAAGGAACCTTTGTTTTTACTTGAGGAAGTTTTAAAAATTCTTTCTGAGATCTCAGGTAATATTTCAATAGGATTTTGGCCAGAGGAATTACCTTTACATTTCGGGCTTTCCTATGGATTTACTCAACCAGAATTTACAAATCCTAATCTAGTTTTAGAAGTGGCTTCTATTTTCGATCAATTAGATGAGTTTGTTTTTAAAATTTTAGATGAATTAACAGAGGAAGTTGAGGTTTTTATAGGAAAAGATTTACCATTTAAAACAAAGGAGCTTTCTTTTGCAGGAACTAGTTTTATTACCCCTTTAAATAAAAAAGGAATGATAGGGGTTTTAGGTCCAAAAAGACTTCCTTACCCTAAAATATTAGCCGCTCTTAAAGAAATTTCTGAATTTCTAAAAGGATTAAAAGATGAAAAAGACAAAGTCAAAAACTAAAGAAGAACTCGAAAAAGAAATTAAAAATTTAAAGAAAAAATGTGAACAATATTTAGATGGTTGGAAACGAGCTTTGGCTGATTTTCAGAATTTAAAGAAGCAAATAGAGAAGGAAAAGGAAGTTTTTAAAAATATTGCTAATCTAGATTTAATTTTGAAACTATTGCCAGTTTTAGATAATTTTGATAGAGCTTTAAAATTTTTGCCAGAGAAATTAGAAAAGATAGGCAAAGATTGGATTCAAGGTATTTTCCAGATAAAAAAACAATTAGAAGAGATTTTAAAGAAAGAAGGAGTTGAGGCGATAGAAGTTAAAGAGAAAAAGTTTGACCCTTTAAAACACGAAGCTGTTTCCTTTATAGAGAGTGATGCTGAGGAAGGAACTATTTTAGAGGTTTTAGAAGCTGGCTATAAAATAATTACTCCCGAAGAAAAAATTATCAAATATCCAAAAGTAATAGTAAGTAAAGGTAAATCTAAAAAATAAGGAGGTGAAATATGAGTAAAATTTTAGGAATAGATTTAGGTACAACAAATTCATGTATGGCAGTTATGATGGGAGGAGAGCCAAAAGTAATTCCTAATTCTGAAGGATCAAATATTACTCCCTCAATGGTTGCTATTAATAAAACAGGAGAAAGATTAGTAGGTCAAGTTGCTAAAAGACAAGCAATTGTAAATTCTGAAAATACTATATTTTCTGTTAAAAGATTTATTGGAAGAAATTGGGATGACAAAGAGGCTCAAAAAGATCTTAAATTGATGCCTTATAAAACTACTCAAGGAAAAGATGGAGGAATAAGAATTTTAATGGGAGGAAAAGAATATGCTCCTCCTGAGATTTCAGCAATGGTTCTTTCCAAATTAAAAGCAGATGCAGAAAGATTTTTGGGGGAAGAAGTAAAAGATGCCGTGATTACAGTTCCAGCTTATTTCAATGATTCTCAAAGACAAGCAACAAAAGCAGCTGGAGAAATAGCTGGATTTAATGTGAAAAGAATTATTAATGAGCCAACAGCAGCAGCACTAGCTTATGGTCTTGATAAGAAAAAAGATCAAAAAATAGCAGTGTTTGATTTAGGTGGAGGGACATTTGATATCTCAATTTTAGAGATAGGCGATGGAGTTTTTGAGGTAAAAGCAACTTGTGGAGATACTCATCTAGGTGGCGATGATTTTGATCAAAGAATTATCCAATATCTGCTTGAAGAATTTAAAAAAGATCAAGGAATCGATTTATCTACAGATAAGATGGCTCTTCAAAGATTAAAAGAAGCTGCTGAAAAAGCAAAAATAGAACTTTCTACTTTAGGAGAAACAGAGGTAAATATTCCTTTTATAACTGCTGATTCCTCAGGAGCAAAACATTTAAATATTGTTCTTACCCGATCGAAATTGGAACAATTAGTTGAGGATTTAATTGAAAAAACTATTGAACCTTGTAAAAAGGCTCTTGAGGATGCTGGGCTTTCACCTTCTGATATTGATGAGGTAATTTTAGTAGGAGGTCAAACTCGAATGCCAAAAGTGATAGAGAAAGTAAGAGAATTTTTTGGGAAAGAACCCCATAAAGGTGTTAATCCTGATGAAGTAGTAGCTATTGGTGCCGCTATTCAAGGAGGGGTTTTAGCTGGGGATGTAAAGGATATCCTGCTTTTAGATGTCACTCCTCTTTCTTTAGGAGTAGAGACTTTAGGAGGTTTAACAACTAGATTAATAGAACGAAATACCACTATTCCAACCTCTAAATCTCAGATTTTTTCAACAGCAACCGATAATCAAACTCAGGTAGAAATTCATGTAGTTCAAGGAGAAAGAGAATTAGCAAAGGACAATAAATCTTTGGGTCGATTTATCTTAGATGGCATTCCCCCTGCTCCTCGAGGTGTTCCTCAGATTGAAGTAACTTTTGATATTGATGCCAATGGAATTTTACATGTTAGCGCCAAAGATAAAGCTACTGGAAGAGAACAAAAAATTACTATAACTGGTTCTTCAGGTCTTTCAAAAGAAGAGATTGAAAGAATGAAAAAAGAAGCAGAGCTTCATGCAGAGCAAGACAAGAAAAAGAGAGAGCTTATCGAGACAAGAAACTTAGCAGATAGTTTGATCTATCAAGCAAAGAAATCTTTAAAAGAGCTTAAAGATAAAATCCCAGAAGATGTTAAAAAAGAAGTTGAGGAAAAAATTAAAAAATTGGAAAATGATCTTAATTCCGAAGACATAGATCTAATAAAAAAAGGAATAGAAGAGCTTTCTAATTCTCTTTCAAAAATCGGTGCAAGTTTTTATCAAGGAAAACAAGATTCAAAAGAAAATGTAGTGGAGGGAGAAGTAGAAGAAGAGAAAGAAGATAAAAATAATAATTAAATTTTTATAAGGAGGGCTTGTGAAAAAAATTTTTCTAATCTTAATTGGAATTTTGTTAATCGGAGGAATTGGATTTTTGATTTTAAGTAGTCGAAAAGAAAAGCCAAAGAAAGAGGAAATAAAAGTAGAAACTAAAACCCAACAAATTAATCTTGCTTTTTCAAAAGAGCAAGCAATAAAGATGTCAAAAAATGAATTTAGTTTTGCTTTAAAAAAAGTGGAAGAAGATTGGGATAAGGATGCTCAGCTAATTGCTGTTGTAATTACTTATGAAAATTCTGTTTCCGATCCAATTTCAGGTAAAGATACCTATGTTTTCAAATCAAAAAAGAAAGGACCTTTCCCTTTCTATAGATACTTTTATACTGTTACCTTTGATCAAGCTCCTGATGCGAAAGGAAACAATAGGTGGCAAAGAGCAATAATTCCTGTTGAAGATTATTTTTTGGATTTAAATCTTGCTCCTATTCCATTTAAATATTGGAACACAGATTTTATTTCTGCTCTAAAAAAGGCAGAGGAAAATGGTGGGAGCGAATTTAGAGAAAATCATCAAAAATATGAAGTAAAATTAGTTCTCTCTCAAGTTTTAGGTGAATATTTAACCTGGAAAATAACCTATAAAGCAAAAGATAAAACATTTGATAAAAAAGAATTTGAAATTGATGCCAATACAGGAGAATTTTATCTTGGAGTGAAATGAAAAAAGATTATTATCAAATTTTAGGAGTCGATCGAAATGCTTCTTTTGATGAAATAAAAAAAGCTTATAGAAAACTTGCCCAAAAGTATCATCCAGATGTAAACAAATCAAAAGAAGCTGAAGAGCGATTTAAAGAAATTAATGAAGCTTATCAAGTACTTTCTGATCCAGAAAAAAGAAAGATTTATGATCAGTTTGGTTCAGTAAATTTCGGGCAAGATTTTTCTTCAAGCGGAACCAGAGGTTTTGATTTTTCGGATATCTTTTCCGAGTTTGAATCGTTTTTTTCCTCAGACCCTTTTGAGGGAATTTTTGATATTTTCTTTAAAAGAGAAGTTCCAACTGTTGTTGAATTATCAATTTCTTTTAGAGAAGCTGTTTTTGGATGCGAAAAAGAAATTTATTTAAAAGGAGAAAAATTAAAAGTTAAGATTCCAAGAGGAGTTGATACAGGAACAAAAGTAAAAATTCCAGGAAAAAATTTAATTCTAAAAATCAAAGTGATCGAAGATAAAGAATTTAAAAGAGAAGGATTTGATATAATTTCTGAAAAAGAAATTTCTTTTAAAGAAGCAGTTCTAGGTGGGAAAATTAAGGTAAAAACAATTGACGGAGAATTAACTTTAAAAATTCCTCCAGGAACTCAATCAGATACCATTTTTAGAATTAGAGGAAAAGGAGTATTTCATCCTTTTAAAAATAGAAGAGGAGATCATTTAGTTAAAATTAAAATAAAGGTTCCAAAAAAATTAACTTTTGCTCAGAAGAAATTAATTGAAAAGCTTGACTTTTAAAATAAAAACTTCTATTATATTGTTGAAAAGTTTTTAAATTTTTATAAAAGGAGAAAGTTAATGATTATTCCAACTTGGGATTTGTTTATTAGTTTACTTTTTATTGTTTTAGTAATTTATGGACTTGCTTTAGGGAAAGAAAGAATTTTAGCTTTACTTATTTCATGTTATATAGGACTTATTGTGTCAACTGTTTGGGGAGGAGCTTTATATAATTTTTTCACTGGACAATCTTCAATTTCTCAAGAATTCTGGATTAAAACTAATACTTCTATTTTTACAATAAAGACAATTGTTTTTACTTTTATTGTTTTATTTTTAACAATAAAAGGAGATTTTTTAAAAAAGGCAGAAGCAACTTATAAAGGGATTTTTTCGATCGTAATTTCAGGTATTTATGCCTTTTTTTCAGCTGGACTTATTTTAACTTCTTTAGCTTCTTTTCTTCCTGAGGCAGAAAAACTTTCAATTATAGATCAATCACATATTGCAGATTTGATAATAAAATATCAGACTTTTTGGATTGTTCTTCCTGCTCTATTTATGATTTTGTTTGGATTTATAAATAAAGAAGAGGAAGAATAATAAAATATTAAAAAATTTACCCTTTTAATTAAAAGGGTTTTTTATTTTATTTAAAAAAGGGCCGTGCGGGACTCGAACCCGCGACACCCTGCTTAAAAGGCAGGTGCTCTACCACCTGAGCTAACGGCCCTTTAAAGTTATTATAACAAGAACCTCATTTAAAATCAATTGTTAAGAAAAACGAAAAACAGAAAAAGCGAAAAGCG
>CAZICA010000003.1:15006-42165 GCA_964537705.1 uncultured Candidatus Saccharibacteria bacterium | reverse complement strand
ATTTATTCGTATCGTAGAGCTTTAATTGGATCCATATTTGCTGCTTTTTTTGCAGGATAGATTCCAAATATGATTCCTACGGCTGTGCAGATAAAGAAAGAAAGAAGAACTATTGAATAAGGAATGAAGAACTTCCATCGTTTTAATCCAACATATTGGAGTAATTCTACAGAAATAGCAGAGGATAAAACTCCTATTATAATTCCTCCTATTCCACCTAAAATAGTTAAAATTACTGCTTCAGTTAAAAATTGATCTAAAATATCTTTGTTTTTTGCACCTACAGCTTTTCGGAGTCCTATTTCTTTTGTTCTTTCAGTTACAGAGACAAGCATTATATTCATTATTCCAATCCCTCCCACTAATAAAGCAATTGCAGCAATAAGGGAAAGAAAGATTGTTAAAACTGAGGTAACTGTTGAAAGAATTTTTGCTGTTTCTTTTTGGCTCATTACTTTAAAATCATCTTTTGAAAGATCATTTTCTGGATTTGAAATGTTATGTCTTTCTCTTAGGATTAATCTGATATTTTCAACTGCCTGATCTATATATTTTTCTTCTTTAGCTTTAGCTAAAATCCATCTTACGTGATCTATTCCTAAAAGCAATTTTTGGGCAGTAGTTACAGGAATGTAAATTATTTCGTCTAAATTCATAAATGCTTGAACTCCTTGTTCTTCCATTACACCAACAACTCTGAAACTAATATTTTTAATCCTAATTTTTTTACCCAAAGGATTTTCTTCTCCAAATAGATCTTTTTTTATTTTAAAGCCAAGTACGGCTACTTTTGCCATTGTTTTAACATCACTTTCTGTAAGATCTCTTCCTAAGATAGGAGAAACTTCATTAATTTTTGAAGCAGCAGGAGTTGTTCCCATAAAAGACACCTTTTTATCTATATTTTTATAAACAACTCTATCTACTCCAAATACTACTGGAGCAGCAAATTCTATTAAAGGATCTTTTTCGATTGCTATAGCATCTTCATATTTTAAAGTAGTTAATTCCATTTCTTCCATAGCTACCCTCATCATTTCTCCTTTTCCAAAGCCTTTTTTTGGATCCCAGGCACCTGGTTCAATAAAAATAGTATTCGATCCTAAGGAAGCAATTTGACCTATAATCAAATTTTCAGCTCCCTTTCCTAAAGAGACCATTACAATAACTGCAGCAATTCCAATAATTACCCCTAAAGTAGTTAGAGAAGAACGAAGTTTGTTTGCTAAAATAGCATCTATGGAAATTTTAATATTATCAATTAAATTCATTTTCTTAAAACTCCGTTTTTTGCAAACACTCTGTCTTTAATAATTTTGTCAGAAAGGATCATTCCATCTTTAAGTTGGATTATTCTTTTTGCATGTTTTGCTGTATAAGATTCATGGGTTACAAGAACAATTGTATGACCTTTTTCATTAAGTTCTTGGAAAATTTCCATTATTTGTTGACCTGATTTTGAGTCAAGATTTCCTGTTGGTTCATCAGCAAATATAACAGAGGGAGATAAAACAATAGCTCTTGCAATAGCTACTCTTTGTTGCTCTCCTCCTGATAATTGATTAGAAAAATGATTAATTCTCTTTTCTAAACCAACCGCTTTTATTGCTTTTAAAATCAGTTTTCTTTGTTCTTTTCTTTTTATTTGATTATTATAAATCAAAGGTAATCGGACATTTTCATAAACAGTAGAGCGAGGAAGCAAATTAAAAGTTTGAAAAACGAACCCCATTTCTGAATTTCTAATTTCTGCCAACTGATCATCTGTATATTCATCTATACTTTTTCCCTTAAATTTATAAATTCCTGAAGTAGGTCTATCTAAAAAACCCATTATGTGCATTAAAGTTGATTTTCCGGATCCTGAAGGACCCATAATTGCTACAAATTCTCCTTTTTCAATAATAAAAGAAACCCCTTTTAAGGCTTCTGTTTTTATCTCTTTGTCTCCGTAAATTTTCTTTAAATTTTTAACTTCGATTAAAGCCATTATTTTTTAATAAATACAATTACCTCCTCCCCCTCTTGAAGTCCTTCAATAATTTCTGTAACTCCATCACTTCCTTTAATTCCTGGTTTAATTTTTCTTTCTTCAATTTCGCCCTCTTTAAGAACCTTGACCCAGAAAGATCCGTTTCTTTCGTGAATTGCTCGAGAAGGAATAAATAAAACATTTTTTCTAAAAGCGGTTTTAATTATTAAATCAGCACTCATTCCAGATTTAATTTTTGGAGAAATTTTATCAAAACTAACCTTAACCTTATAATAAATAACTCCTGCTATAACTTCTTTATCAGGATTGATTGAAATTACCTTTCCATGAAAAGTTTCGTTTGGTAAAGCATCTAAAGTTATTTCGCAAGGATCATTGATTTTTACCTTGGCTATATCTGCTTCAGGAATATCTGCTTCCAATTGAAAGGCTGAATCATCTATCAAAGATATAACAGGAATTCCAATTTTGACTATTTCCCCAACTTCTCCATTAATCTCACTTACAATTCCATTTATAGGAGAGATCAAAATATTTTCATTAATTTGAGCCAAGATATAGGAAATTTGAGCTTTTTGCTGTTTTATTTGGGCTTGATAAAGATCTATAGTTTCTTGAGTTGGTGGGGCTTTTATTTTTTCAAGTTCTCTTAGTGCAGTTTCTAGATTTCCTTCTGCTAAAGATACTTCATTTTTGGCAAGTTCTAGTTGAGCCTCTGCTGTTTTTACTTGGGCTTCTGCTTGATTTAGCTCTGCTTCGTTAGTTTCTTTAATAATTTTAATATTTTGAATAGAGGCATTTAAACTAGAAAGAGCAGAATTCACTTCTGTTCTTTTTATTGCAATTTCTGATTTATAAGTATCTAATTGGGTTTCCGGAAAGGAAGAAGAGGTAATTGATGAATAAAGAACGTCATTTGTTTTAGCTAAAGCATCGGAAGTATTTGAAAGAGCAACTTTTACTGCCTCAAGAGCTTTGTCTATAGCTTGATAATCTGAAGTGCTTTGAGCACTTTCATAAAGAGATAAGGCTTTTTCATACTGAGTTTTAGCTAAAGTTCTTTTAGTATTAGCATCAATTAAGTTTTGGAAATTAAGGACCGATAAAACATCTTGGGCATCTGGATCGTCTAAAATTTTGTCATTTGTATTTAAAGCATTTACAATTGTAAGTAAACAACTATCAATGGTAACAAGAGCAGAATCATAGGCATTTTTTAAATTGGTTTCGGTGATAGATTTTTTATCTTCTAGATTTTGTCTAGCATTCGCTAGTTGCGTTTCTGCTTCATTAACTGCTAATTTAGCATCTTCAACTGCTTTTTTTGCATTTTCAACTTTTGCTTCATAGATAGCAATTTCCTCAGGTGTTGCTCCTTTAAGTAACTTTTCTAGATTTGCTTGAGCAGCTTGAAGGGATGCTTTTGCTTTAGCTAATTGAGAATAAAGTAAGGAATTATCAAGAATGATTAATTTTTGTCCTATTTTAACTTTATCTCCTACTTTTACAAAAATGTTTTTAATTTTTCCTGGGTTTTTAAATTGGAGTTCTACTTTTTGAGAGGGTTTAATTTTCCCTGTGGCACTTACTTCTTCAACAATTTCTCCTCTTTTAACTTTTTCAGTAAAATAGATCGGTTGTTTTTCTTTTACGAAATAAAAATAACTAGCAGAAGCTATGCCAGCAATAAAAATCAACCCTCCAATTACTAGTTTTTTCATAAAACCCTCCTTTTTAAAGTGTAGAGCTCTTTTTTAACTTTGTCAACGAACTTTGACATTTTAAGTAATTGGTTGATAAAATAGTTGTTGTCATGATCTATCGATGCAGAAAATGCGGCCAATTAAAAGAAGGGATAAAGCTTAAAAGTTATAATTTAAAACTTTGTTTTAATTGTTTTATCGATTTTTTTCTAAAAAGGGTTGAGACAACTATTTCTAAATTTAAGATGTTTACAAAAAAGCAGAAACTTCTAGTAGCAGTTTCAGGCGGAAAAGATTCCCTTGCCTTAGCAAAAGCTTTAAAAGAACTTGAATATAATTTAACTTTATTTCATTTAAACACAAATATCAAAGAAAATGATTATGCTGAAAAATCATTAGAAAAAGTCAAAAATTTTGCCGAAAAAGAAAAGCTACCTTTAATTATCCGGGATCTCGAAAAGGAAATAGGAGCCCCTTTAAAAACAGCGGCAAAAGTTTTTAAAAAAGAAATTTGTGGTGTATGTGGATTTATAAGAAGATATATAATGAATAGAGAAGCAAAAAATTTCGATGTTATTCTAACAGGACATACTTTAAATGATGAGGTGGGGAGTTTGCTTGCTTCTTTTCTTTACTGGAAAGAAGGATTTATAAGAAGGCAAGCGCCAATTTTGAAAGAGGAGGATTCTTTAAAAAGAAAAGCAAAACCTTTAGCTTTAATATCTGAATTCGAGACCCTTTCATTTTGCAAGATTGTAAAGATTGACTTTCTGGAAATGAGATGTCCTTATCGAGGAGGGACCTATTTATTTTTTAAAAAAATCGTGGATGAGATTGAGACCAATATTCCAACAACTTTGTTAGGCTTCTATAAAGGATTTTTAAAGAGGAAGAAATTTTTTTCAAAATTAGGAAAAAAAGAGAAATTAGCTCCTTGCATTAGATGTGGCTATTTAACTTCAGCAGGTATTTGTAATTTTTGTAGGTTAAAAGAAAAGTTAAAAGAGTTAAAATGAAACAATTAGAATGGCATAATCTTTCTTTGAACAAAATTTTAAAAGAATTAAATTCTTCAAAAATTGGATTAAGCGAAAAAGAAGCAAAAAAGAGGATTAAGAAATTTGGAAAAAATAAATTACCAGAAAAAAAGAAACTTAATCCTCTTTTGATTTTGATGATCCAATTTAAAAATCCTCTTATTTATATTTTGATTTTTGCTGCTTTAATTACATTAGTATTAAGAGAATTTACTGATTTAATAGTGATTTTATCAGCGATTTTAATTAATACTGTAATAGGATTTGTTCAAGAATATAAAGCTGATAAAACTCTACTTGCTTTAAAGAAAAGCTTAGTTCTTAAGGCAAAAGTAATAAGAAATGGAATAGAAAAACAGATTTTAGCAGAAGATTTAGTTCCAGGAGATCTAATAATTATAGAGGCCGGGGATAAAGTTCCTGCTGATGGGAGGGTTTTGAAATCAATACAATTAGAAGTAATTGAAGCTCCTTTAACAGGAGAATCAATTCCTTCAGTAAAAAGCAGCAAGATTCTTCCATTAGGTACTCCTTTAGCTGATAGAGAAAATATGGTCTATATGGGTACTGAAGTTAGCAAAGGAAAGGGAATTGCGATTGTCACAGCAACAGGTGTTTTTACTGAAATCGGGAAAATAGCAAAGGCACTTAAAGAGATTCGTAAAGAAAAGACACCCCTCCAAAAAAGATTAGCCGAGTTTTCTACTCTTTTAGGTATGCTTTTGGTTGTTATCACCTTAATAATCTTTATAGTCGGTGTTTTAAAAGGAATAAATTTTCTTGAGATGCTTTTAATAAGTGTAGTTCTAGCAGTTGCCGCTGTTCCAGAAGGTTTACCTGCTGCTGTAACTGTAGTTTTAGCCTTAGGGATGCAAAAAATTTTCAAGAAAAAAGGACTAGTTAGAAGACTTATTGCTGCCGAAACATTAGGTTCTACCACAGTGATTTGTACCGATAAAACTGGTACTTTAACAGAAGGGAAAATGGTAGTAGACCATCTAATTCCTTTTAAAAAAGATCACCTTCTAATGTTGAAAATAGGAATTTTATGCAATAATGCAACAATAGAGAATCCCCAAGAAGAACTTAGAAATTGGAGATTAATAGGAGATCCAACAGAAAAAGCACTGCTTTTAGCAGGGATTCAGGCAGGTCTTGATAAATTTAAGTTAGAAAAAGAATATCCAAGAATAGGAGAGATTCCTTTTGAAGAAAAAAGAAAATTTATGGCTACCTTCCATAAGATAAAAAAGGATAAAATCATGGTATTTGTAAAAGGAGCTCCAGAGGTTATTCTTTCTTTAAGTAATCTAGATTCTAAAAGGAAGAGAAAAGCTGAGGTAGAATTAAAAAAACTTACCCAAAAAGGACTGAGAGTATTAGGATTTGCTGAAAAGGAATTTAAGAATAAAAAAATCCAAGAGAATTCGATTAGAGATTTGGAATTCGTTGGTTTAATTGGATTAAAAGATCCTTTAAGAAAAGAAGCAAAAGCAACTATTAATCTAACTCGAGAGGCAGGGATAAAACCTATTATTGTAACAGGTGATCATAGATTGACAGCAAAAGCAATTGCTCAAGAACTAGGATTTCCAGCAAAAGAAGAGAATATTTTAGAAGGGAAAGAAATTGATAAGTTTTCTGATAAAGAATTAAAGGAACGTCTTAAAAAAGTTTCTATTTTTGCTCGAGTAGAACCAATTCATAAGTTAAGAATTATCGATTTACTTCAAGAAGAAAAACAGGTAGTAGCAATGACAGGTGATGGAGTAAATGATGCACCTGCTTTAAAATCAGCAGATATCGGGGTTGCTTTAGGTTCTGGAACTGATGTGGCAAAAGAAGCTTCTGATATAGTTCTTCTAGATGATAATCTAAAAATTTTAATTTCTGCTATTGAGCAAGGAAGAATTATATTTGATAATATTAAAAAAGTAACTCTTTATTTGCTTTCAAGTAGTTTTACTGAAGTTCTTTTGGTTGCTGGAAGTGTTCTTTTAGGATTACCTTTTCCTGTTTTACCTGCTCAAATTCTTTGGGTTAATTTAATTGAAGATGGTCTACCTGATTTTGCTCTAGCTTTTGAACCAGGAGAAAAAGAAGTAATGAAAGAACCTCCTCGGCCACTTAAAGCTCCTATTTTAGACAAAGAGATGAAAATATTGATTTTTATCATAGGAATTTTTACCGATTTACTTCTTTTTGGGATTTTTTATTGGCTTCTTTCAAAAAATTTAAACCTTCCTTATATTAGAACATTTATCTTCGCTGGCCTTGCAATAGATTCTTTGTGCTATGTGTTTTCTTGTAGATCTTTAAGATTTACAATATTTCACAAAAATCCTTTTTCTAACAAGTTTTTGATCTTTTCTGTAGGATTAGGATTTTTGATGTTATTTTCTGGAATTTATTTTCCTCCCTTTCAGAAAATTCTAAGAACTGTGCCTTTAGATTTGAAAGATTGGATTTTAATTTTCGCTTTTGGAATTATAAATGTAGTTCTTATTGAGTTAGTAAAATGGGTTTTTATCATAAAAAGAAATAAAAGTTCCAATGAAATTGACAATTAAAAAGCTTTTTGACAAAATATAAAAAGAGGGTCGAAAAAGATAAAGGAGGGCAAGATGGATTTAATTCCATGGTTTCCTTTCGAGGATTTTACTCGGATGCTTCCGCCAATGCGAGTTTCTATTCCAGAAGTCGATGTTTCAGAGACAAAGGATAAAGTGGTTGTGAAAGCAAGAATTGGGGACATTCCTAAAGAAAATTTAGAAGTAAAGGTTAGTCAGAATCAAATTGTTATTAAAGGAAAAAAAGAGGAAACAAAAGAAATTAAAAAAGCAGGTTATTATTGCAAAGAAGCAACTTTTGGAAGTTTTTATCGATCTTTTCCTCTCCCAGCTGCGGTAGAAAGTGATAAGGCGAAGATGACCTATCGAGCCGGAGTTTTGACTATTACTATTCCTAAAAAGGAAAAATTGACCGAGATCGCAAAAAAGATAGCAAAGAGAATCAAGGTAAAAGCAGCTACTGCTAAGAAAAAAACCACCAAGAAGAAAACTACTAAAAAGAAGAAAACTACTTCAAAAAAGAAAACCAGCAAGAAATCTAGCAAGAAAAAATAAAGGAGTTTTTTTAGATGAGAAAATGGATTTTAATTATTTTAGCTCTTCTTGCTGTTTTAGGACTTGCTATATATTTGTTTTTCCCTAAAGCGGTTCAAAAAGAAAAAGAGACAAATGCTAATTCTATTTCTTATTTTGCAGAAGATGCTTCTGTGATGTTTTTTTATTCGGATTATTGCGGATGGTGCAAAAGACAAGAAGTAGTTCTTAAAGAATTAGCAAAAGAAGGATATAAAGTTAAACCAATGAATATAGGAATTCATAAAGAGTATATCCGAATTTATAATATAGAGGGAACTCCTGCTTTTATAGCAAAAAACGGAGAAAAATTGGTTGGATACCATGACTATCAATCTCTTAAAAAATGGTTTGATAAAGTTCAATAAATGGAATTTGAAAAAGTTCTAAAAATAAGGCGTTCTATTAGAGCTTTTAAAGGAAAGGAAATAGAGGAAGCTAAAATTAAAAAAATTTTAGAAGCAGCTAATTCTGCTCCTTCAGCTGGAAATCTTCAAGCATATAAAATTATTCTTGTTAAATCTCAAGAAAAGAAATTTGCTTTAGCAAAAGCAGCTTTTGGCCAATCTTTTATTTCTGAGGCACCAATTGTTTTGGTTTTTCTAGCTGATCCTACTCGTTCAGAGATTAAATATGGAGAGAGAGGAAAAAAGCTTTATTGCATTTGTGATACAGCTCTAGCTGCTTATTCAGCTTGGCTTTCAGCGGCTAATCTTGATTTGGGAGCTTGTTGGGTAGGAGCTTTTGACGATAATAAGGTTAAAGAAATTTTATCTGTTGATACCGATCTTATTCCTGTTTGTATACTTCCTATAGGATATAAGGCAGAAGAAGGATTTAAAACTTCAAGAAGAAATTTAAAAGAGCTTGTTTCTAAAATTCTATAATGATGAATATGAGAAAAATAAATTTTATATTTATCTTTTATCTTTCTCTTCTATGTTTTCTTCTTCATTTGCTGACTTTAGGGACGAAATTTGCTCCATCAGAGTTTGTAACTACTGCTTTAATAATTTATTCTTTGTTTGCTTTTATTCTTTGGCATTCTTATTTAAGAATGGGATGGAAAAACGCTCTCATTTTTTTATTTTTGGGGATAATTTCTATTTTTTTAATCCATTATTTAGCTGTTTCTTCCTTTATTCTTTCTTTCAAATCTTTTGATTTTAAAAATTTCTTCCAAATTTTTGATCAAAGATTTAATTATAGTTTGAAACTAGGTATTTCATTTTTAAATGTTCCAATTTCAATTTTATTTCTTTGGCTTTCTGTGATTTATATTTCCTATGAGGTTTCCGAACATATTAGTAATTTTAAGTTTCCTAAAAAATTTATTTGGTCTAATAGACTTCTTCTAAGCTTTTTTTCTGCTTTATTAGGATCTTTAATCTCAATAGCCTGGTTTATTTCTCTAGATCCTTTGGCAGTTCGTCTTAATTGGTGGAGGATTATTCTTCCTGGAAGTTATTTTTGGTTTCTTTCAATGAGTTTTTTGCCAATTTTCATATTTAAGCTGTTTTTTGAAAAAGAGAAAATTAAGAAAGAAAACCTTTTTGAATTTGCTCCAACTATTGCTCTCTTTCTTCTTATGATGAATAACCTATTACTTGCCCTAGAACTTAAAGCTCCTATTTTCGCTTTGTTTATTTTTATCTTACTTTTTCCTTATATTTTGATTTTGATTTTAAGATATTTAAAAGCAAAACTAAATCTTCCTTCTGAATTTGAAATCTAACTTTACGGAGGTGAAACCTCCGAGCATAGAAAAGAAACCTCCGAGCATGGAAAATAATGCCACTCCGGAAGTGACCAATTCAGATGCCTTGATCTATTAAACTCGATTCCAATAATTCAATTTTTTTTAAGTTATCCACAGGGAATTTTTGGAAAATCTAGTTGTATATTTTTGGCTTATTTTTGAGCCAATTTTTTTATTGAACGAGTAAATTTCTTGTGTTACTATGGTAATGCAACCTAACAGGAGGTGAACTTTGTTTTTGAAAAACAAAATCAAAAAAATAAAAAAGAGAGATGGAAGAATTGTTGAGTTTGATCAGTCGAAAATTGCAAGAGCAATTGAGAAAGCATTGATCGCGACAAATACTACCGATGGAAAAAATGCTTGGAAATTATCAGATAAAGTTGTAGCTATTTTAAACAAGAAGTTTAAGGGAGATGAGATTCCGGGAGTTGAGGATATTCAAGATATTGTTGAAAAAGTTTTGATGGAAGCAAAATTTGAAGAGGCTGCAAAGGCTTATATTCTTTATAGAGAACAGAGAAGGAAAATAAGAGAGACAGAAAAGGCACTTGAAGAATCAGTTGATATGGTTGATAAGTATCTTAAAGAAATTGATTGGCAAGTGCATGAGAATTCTAATATGGCTTATTCCTTACAAGGACTTAATCATTATATAACTTCCTCTGTCACCAAAAAATATTGGTTAAATAAAATATATCCAAAAGAAATAAGAGAAGCTGTTGAAGAAGGAGATTTCCATATTCATGACCTTGATGTTTTAGCTGCTTATTGTTGCGGTTGGGATCTTTATGATCTATTATGCAGAGGTTTTGGGGGTGTTTTTGGAAAAATTGAAGCAAGACCAGCGAAACATTTTCGTACCGCTTTAGGGCAAATAGTGAACTTTTTCTATACTTTGCAAGGAGAAACAGCGGGTGCTCAGGCTCTTTCTTCGTTTGATACTCTGCTTGCTCCTTTTATCAGATATGATAATCTTTCCTATCCTCAGGTTAAACAAGCAATGCAGGAGTTTTTGTTTAATTGCAATATTCCTACAAGAGTTGGGTTTCAGACGCCCTTTGAAAATCTAACATTTGATCTAAAGGTTCCTCAAATGTGGGCGGATCAGTCAGTGATTATAGGAGGCCAGCCCCAGAAAGAGACTTATAAAGAATTTCAGGAAGAGATGGATATGATAAACAAAGCTTTTGCTGAGGTAATGCTTGAGGGAGATTCTAAAGGAAGAGTATTTACATTCCCAATTCCAACCTATAATATTACTTCAGATTTCGATTGGGACAATCCAGCTCTAGAAGGAATTTGGGAAATGACAGCAAAATATGGCATCCCTTATTTTTCTAATTTTATTTCTTCTGATATGAATCCCGAGGATGCAAGATCAATGTGTTGTCGATTAAGGCTTGATAATCGAGAGCTTTATAAAAGAGGAGGAGGACTTTTTGGAAGCTATCCTTTAACAGGAAGCATAGGAGTGGTAACTATTAACATGGCTAGAATTGGATATTTATCAAAAAACGAAAAAGAATTTTTCGAGAGATTAGCTCGATTAATGGATTTAGCAAAAGAAAGTTTAGAAATTAAAAGAAAAGCATTAGAACAATTTACAGAAAAAGGGCTTTATCCATATTCAAAGCATTATTTAGATGATGTGAAAAAAGCTCGAGGTCAATATTGGGCTAATCACTTTTCCACCATAGGACTTGTAGGAATGAACGAGGCAATGGAAAATTTCATGGGAAAGAATATTGCTAATAAAGAAGCAAGAGAATTTAGTTGTAAAGTGCTCGATTTTATGCGAGAAAGACTAGTTATCTATCAAGAAGAAACAGGAAATTTATATAATTTAGAATCAACACCAGCAGAAGGAGCAAGTTATAGATTAGCAAGATTGGATAAAGCTAAATATCCAGATATAATCACCGCAGGGAAAGAGACTCCCTATTATACCAATTCAACCCAGCTTCCAGTAAATTATACTGATGATTTATTCGAAGCTTTAGAACTCCAAGAAGAGCTTCAGATTCGGTATACAGGAGGAACTGTATTTCATGCTTTTTTAGGAGAAAGAATTGATGATCCTTCGGTTGTAAAAGTTCTTATTAAAAGAATTTTCGAAAAATTTAGATTACCTTATTTCACCCTAACTCCTACTTTTAGTATCTGTCCGCATCATGGTTATCTTCCTGGAGAACATTTTACTTGTCCGAAATGTGTAATCGAGCAGCCTTGTGAGGTTTACTCTAGAATTGTAGGATATCTTCGTCCTGTTCAACAATGGCATCAAGGAAAGAAAGAGGAATATAAAGAGAGAAAAACATTTAAATTAGAAATATGACAATAGGAGGATTTAAAAAGTTTTCAGTAATTGAATATCCGGGGCATTTATCAGCTGTTATTTTTTTAAAAGGATGCAATTTCAGATGTCCTTATTGCTATAATAAGGAACTAGTAAAGCCAAAAGCCAAAAGCGAAAAGGGAAAAGCGATTCCAGAAAAAGAGATTTTTGAATTTTTAAAGTCAAGAAAGGGATTACTTGACGCAGTTTGTATTACTGGTGGAGAACCAACCTTGCAAAAAGATTTAAAACAATTTTGTAAAAAGATAAAAAAACTCGGATTTAAAATAATGATCGAGACCAATGGTTCTAATCCTGATGTTTTAGAAAAACTTATTAAAGAGAAACTTATCGATGCAGTTGCTTTAGATATAAAAACATCTCCTTCTAATTATCAGAAATTAATCGGTAAACTTCCTAAAGCAAACACTTTAGAAAAAATTAAAAAAAGTATTGATTTAATAAAAAAAAGCAATATTTTTTATGAGTTTAGGACAACTTGTGTACCTGAGATAGTGGCTGAATCTGATTTAAAAGAGCTAGTAAAATGGATAGGAAGGGCAAAAAGATATGTTTTACAACAATTTAGACCAGAAAATACTTTAGAGGAACATTTTGAAAAAATTAAACCTTATTCAGATGAAGAGATTAAAAAGTTTGTTGAGATAGTCGATCCTTATTTTAAAGAGGTCGAATTAAGGGGAGTTAATTAATTTTGGAGGTCTTTTATGGAGATTAAAATCGACAAGGAAAAATGTATTGGATGTGGAACTTGTGTATCTATGGCTGGAGAAGTTTTTGAAATGACCGATGATGGGAAGGCCCAGGTTAAAGATTTAAAACCTTGCGAAGAGAAAAAAGTAGATTGTAAAGCTGTTGCCGAAGCTTGCCCTGTAGAAGCAATTTCTATAGAAGAATGATAAAAATTCCCATCAAGAAAATTAAGATCAAAAAGGTAAAAAAAAGAGATGGCTCTATTGTTAACTTTGATCCATCAAAAATTTTTAATGCAATTAAAAAGGCGTTTATAGCAACTGAAGAAAAAGATGGAAAAAAGATAAAAGAGGTTACCGAACAGGTTATTAAAAATTTAGAAAAAAGGTTTCCACGAAAGATTCCTTCAGTAGAGGATATCCAAGATATAGTAGAAGAGACATTGATTAAAAATGGATTTGCTAGAGTAGCAAAAGCTTATATTTTATACAGACATGAAAGAGCTCAAATAAGAAAAGCAAAAAAAATTTTAGGGGTAAAAGATGATCTAAAACTTTCTTTAAATGCTATAAAAGTTTTAAAATCTAGATATCTTTTAAAAGATAAAGAGGGAAAATATATTATTGAGACTCCTACTCAATTATTCAAACGGGTAGCAAAAGCTATTGCCCAAGCAGATAAGCTTTATAAGGAAAATTCCCAAAGGTCCGAAGAGGAATTTTTTAATTTGATGAAAAATTTAGAATTTCTTCCAAATAGTCCAACTCTAATGAATGCTGGAACAAATTTGGGTCAACTTTCTGCTTGTTTTGTTTTGCCAGTAGATGATTCTATAGAAGAGATTTTTGATGCTTTAAAGTATATGGCTATTATTCATAAATCTGGTGGTGGAACAGGTTTTTCTTTTTCTAAATTAAGACCGAAAGGAGATTTAGTGAGATCAACCAAAGGACAAGCTTCAGGACCTCTTTCTTTTATGGAGATCTTTGATAAGGCAACTTCAGTGATTAAGCAAGGAGGAAAACGTCGCGGAGCTAATATGGGTATTTTAAATTTTAATCATCCCGATATTTTAGATTTTATTAAAGCGAAATCAGATCCGAATGCTTTTACCAATTTCAATCTTTCGGTAGCGGTGACCGATGAATTTATGAAAAGGGTCTTAGCTGATTTATCTTATCAGTTAATTAATCCCCGAACCGGAAAGCCCACTAAAGAGATAAAAGCAAAAGAAGTTTTCGATTTTATAATTTTAAACGCTTGGCAGACAGGAGACCCAGGATTAGTTTTTATAGACGAGATAAATAGAAAAAACCCTCTACCTGCTTTAGGGAAAATTGAAGCAACAAATCCTTGCGGAGAACAACCTTTACTTCCTTATGAATCTTGTAATTTAGGTTCAATTAATTTGGTGAAAATGATAAAATTTGAAAAAGAAAAATTAGAGATTGATTGGAATAAATTAAAGAAAACAATAAAAGTAGCTGTTCATTTTCTTGATAATGTAATAGATGTAAATAAATATCCTTTAATTCAAATTGAAAAAATTACAAAAGCAAATAGAAAAATAGGTCTTGGAATAATGGGTTGGGCAGAATTATTAGCAATTTTAGGAATTCCTTATAATTCAAAGAAAGCTTTAACTTTAGCTAAAAAATTAATGAAATTTATTACTTTTGAGGCAAGAAAAGCTTCTGTAGAGCTAGCAAAAAAGAGAGGTTCCTTTCCAAATTTTGAAAAAAGCATTTGGAAGAGTAAATTTAGATTTCTCCGAAATGCAAGCTGCACTACTATAGCTCCAACAGGAACGATTTCTATTATCGCTGGTTGTTCTTCAGGGATAGAGCCATTTTTCGCTATAGCCTTTTCACGAGTGGTTCTTGAGGGTACAAGATTTTTAGAAGTGAACAATTTATTTGAGGTTATAGCTAAATCAAAAGGTTTTTATTCTGAGGATCTAATAAGAGAGATTGCAAAAACAGGTTCTTTGGCAAATATAGAAGGTATTCCTCCTGATATTAAAAAGATCTTTGTTACAGCCTTTGATATAGATCCATTAGATCATGTAAGAATGCAGGCAGCTTTTCAGAAATATACAGACAATGCGGTAGCAAAAACAGTGAATCTAGCTCCATATGCTACTTTAGAAGATGTGCGAAATGTTTATTTTACTGCTTGGAAATTAAAATGCAAAGGAATTACCATCTATCGATATGGATCAAAACCAGCTCAGGTTTTATCTTTAGGAATGCTTCCAGGGGAAGAGAAAATAGCAATAGCTGAATCAGAATATGCAGGAGGATGTCCTGTTACTTATTGTCCATATTAATCTAAATTTCTAAAAATGATTTATCTTTATACAGGACCTGGTGAAGGAAAAACAAGTGCAGCTTTAGGGCATGCTTTAAGAGCTTTGGGGCATCAAATGGATGTGGTAGTTGTTCAATTTTTAAAAGGTTGGAAAAATACAGGGATAGCTAAACTTAAAAATAAAATAAAAAACTTAAAAATTTACCAATTTGGAAAAAGATCCTTTACAGATTTTAAAAACCTCACTCCAACAGATTATCTTTTTGCTGAAAAAGGTTTTGAATTTGTCAAAAACCTTGTAAAGAAAAATCCTCCAGATCTTTTGATTTTAGATGAAATAAATTTAATTCTAGCTTATAAACTTATTCCTCTTGATTCTTTTTTGGAATTTTTAGAAAATTTACCTAAAAAAACTCATCTAATTTTGACGGGTCGAAAAGCTCCCAAAGAACTTAGAGAAAGGGCCGATCTAATCACCTATTTTAAGGAAATAAAACATCCTTTCCAAAAAGGAATAAAAGCTAAAAGAGGTTTGGATTATTGAAATGGGAAAAATAAAAAAACCATATTTTATAGGTATAGCAGGTGGGACAGGATCAGGAAAAACTTTGTTAGCAAAAAAATTAGCCTCTGCTGATCCTGAAAATTGTTTGGTGATCGAGCATGATTCTTATTATAAATCAAGATCAAAAATAAGTCCCTGGGATCATAATTTTGATTATCCTGGTGCTTTGGATAATAAATTATTAATAACTCATATCAAAGCTTTATTTGAGGGGAAACCAGTTAAAATTCCAATTTATGATTTCAAACGTCATGTACGTACCAAAAAAAGAAAATTAGTCTATCCAAAACCAGTGATAATTTTAGAAGGACTTTTTGCCTTGGAGTCTGAAGCATTAAGAAAACTCATGGATTTAAAGATTTTTATAGATATAGATCCTGATCTAAGGCTTGGTTACAGGCTTTTAAGAGATATAAAAGAAAGGGGATATAAATTGGAAGAAGCACTAGATTATTATTTAAAAACTGCAAGAGTGATGCACAAAAAATGGGTTGAACCAACAAAATATTACGCTGATTTGATTATTACAAATTTAGAAGGTGATTTTATAGTTGCAACAGATGTTTTACTTCCAAAGATAAGAGAAGAACTTAAAAAAAGATTATAAAAAAATGGGCTCGGGCGGACTCGAACCGCCGACCTTTACGATGTCAACGTAACGCTCTAACCAACTGAGCTACGAGCCCAATTTATATTTTAACATAAATAAAAAGAAAGATCAATTATATAGATAAATATAGATAAAAGGAGGAGCTGTCATGGAAAAATCTTTAGAGAAAATTCGTCATTCCTTTGCTCATATTTTAGCAATGGCTGTGATGGATTTATTTAAAAATGTGAAATTAGGAATAGGTCCTGTAATTGAGAATGGATTTTATTATGATTTTGATCTACCTACTAGTTTGAAACCCGAAGATTTGGAAAAAATTGAGAAAAAAATGAGAGAATTAATTGATAAAGATCTTAAATTTAAAAAAGAACTAATATCTATTTCTGAGGCTAGGTCTTTGTTTAAAGATCAACCATATAAATTAGAGTTAATCCGAGATTTAGAGAAAGAAGGAGAGAAAAAAGTTTCGATTTACAGAACTAATGGATTTGTTGATCTTTGTAAAGGCCCTCATGTTAAATCTACTAAAGAATTAAAGGTTTTTAAGCTTTTAAAAGTTTCTGGTGCTTATTGGAAGGGAGACGAAAAAAGACCAATGCTTCAAAGAGTTTATGGCGTTGCTTTTCAAACGGAAAAAGAATTGGATGAGTTTTTAAAAATTCAAGAAGAAGCAAAAGAAAGAGACCATATTAAGTTAGGTGCGGAACTTGAGCTATTTGCTATTTCTGAAGAAGTCGGACAAGGATTAATTTTATGGCTTCCTAAAGGAGCAATTTTAAGACAAGTAATGGAAGATTTTATAATTCAAAAATATTTTGAAAATGGCTATCAATTGGTGAGAACTCCTCATATTGGATCTGAAAGTCTTTTTTCTATTTCTGGTCATTTAGAGCATTATAAAGAAAATATGTATGCTCCAATTAAAATAGATAAAGAAAAATATTATTTAAAACCCATGAATTGTCCTTTTCATTTAATCATTTATAAAACTTCTTTAAAAAGTTATCGAGATCTTCCAATTAGATATGCTGAATTAGGAACAGTTTATAGATATGAGAAATCAGGCGTTCTTCATGGTCTGACAAGAGTAAGAGGATTTACTCAAGATGATGGCCATATTATTTGCCGAGAGGATCAATTAGAGAAAGAGATTGAATCAGCAATAAAATTAACAAAAGAAATATTAGAAACTTTTGGTTTTTCTGAGTTTAAAGTTGCTTTAAGCGTTAGAGATCCTAAAAATAAAGCAAAATATTTAGGCTCAGACAAAATGTGGTCTTTAGCAGAGAAAGCTTTAGCTAAAGGAATTAAAAAGGTAGGATGGAAGTTTGAAAGAGAAGAAGGAGAGGCAGTTTTTTATGGACCAAAGATGGATATTAAAGTCAAAGATGCTTTAAAAAGAGAATGGCAAATATCCACTTTACAAGTAGATTTTAATCTACCTGAAAGATTTGATATCTTCTACATTGATAAAAATGGAAGGAAATCTCGTCCATTTATGCTTCATCGAGCTTTACTAGGATCTTTGGAGAGATTTACAGGGCTTTTGATAGAGCATTTTAAGGGAGTTTTTCCAACTTGGCTTGCCCCTGTTCAGATTAAAATTTTACCTATTTCTGACAAATATAATTCTTTTGCAAAAAAGATTGGAAAAAGATTAAAAGAAGAAAATTTAAGAATAGAGATTGACAAGAGAAAAGAATCAATAGGAAAGAAAATAAGAGAAGCAGAACTGTTAAAGATTCCTTACATGATTATTGTAGGAGAGAAAGAAAAAAAGAGATCCGAAGGAAAGAAAGAAGAATATTGGATCTCTGTGAGGTCTTATAAGAAAGGAGAGTTAGGAATGATGAGGTTTTCTAAATTCGTAGAAAAGGTTAAAAAGGAAATAGAGAAAAAAGTTATATAATCAAAATTTTTCGCAAAGAAGTTCAAAATATCCTTTTGGATGAGAGCATGATGGACATTTTTCAGGTGGTTTAGTTCCTTTATGAATATATCCGCATTCTCTACAAACCCACATTACTGATTTTTCTTTTTTAAAAATTCTTTTTTGTTTTAGTTCTTTTAATATAGCTTTAAATCTTTTTTCATGATGCATTTCTGCAATAGCAATTGCTTTTAATCTTTTTCCAATTTCTGGATATCCTTCTTTTTCAGCTATTTTTGCAAATTCAGGATACATAGATTTCCATTCATAGTTTTCTCCTCTAATAGCTGCTTCTAAATTTTTAAAGGTCGTTCCCAGAACAAAAGAGCTATTTATCTCGACTTTAATTTCTGAGGGACTCTTTTTTATTTTAGTTATTAATTTGAAAAGCCAAATTGCATGTTCTTTTTCATTTTCAGCTGTTTGAGCGAAAATCTCTGCAATTTTTTCAAATCCTTCTTCTTTAGCAACTTTAGCATAAATATTGTATTTATTTCTTGCCTGACTTTCTCCAATAAAAGCTTTAGTCAAATTTTCAAGAGTTTTTTTCATGAGATCTTCTTTCTAAAATTCTTATCAGATTAAAACAAGTTGCCCAATCATATTTTTCTGCGAATTTAATAAGATTAGATAAAAATTCTTTTCTTTCATTTTCCTCTTCTTTTAAATTTTTAATTTGACGTTTTAAATCATCTAAAGACCTTTCTTTAAGTAAGTTGAAGAAATTATGAAACTCGTTTAATAACTTGGGATATCTAGAAAGATTTTCGATAAGAGGAATATCTTCTTTTTCTATTTTTCTAAACTGGAGGAAGTCTTTTATTTCTTCTTCTGAAATAGGGCTATATTTTATTTCTTCTTCCATAATTTTTAATCTAATTATATTAAATTTGTTTTAAAATTGAAAGCAGAATTAAAGCAATCAAACTAGTTATAGATCCATAAAGAAATGTTAAATTAGGATTAATTTGCCAAAGCATGCCTGCTATTAAACTTCCTGGAAGAGCGGCTATTCCTAAGCTTGCATGGAAGATTCCTAAAGCAGTTGCTCTTTCCTCTCTTGAGGAAAGATCAGATATAAAAGCTCTTTGATTCCCATCAATTATTGCATAAACAAGGCCGTAGAGCAAAAATAAAAGTAAAAAAGCAGAAAAAGTTTTTGCAAAAATAAATCCAAAAGCTGTTAAAGAGAAAAGAACATAGCCAATTTCTATAATCTTTTTTCTGCCAAATTTATCAGAAAGGATGCCAAAAGGTATAGAGAAAGAACAATAAAAGAGGTTAAAAATTATATAGAAAAATAAAGGGTATCCTATTGCTAATTTACCTTGAAAGAATTTTCCTGCTTTTAAAATAAAAAACATGTAACTAAAGTTTGCCAAAGCAAATAGGGCGGAGATTAAAATAAAATATTTAAGAGGAAAAGAGAGTGATTTAAAGCTTAGTTGAAATTTTTTCTTAGTTTTAATTTCTTCTTTTAGAAAAAGAAGAGGGATTAAAGAAAAGAAGGCAATAAAAGCAGCAAGAAATATTAATTTTCTAAAATCTAAATTAAGATACCAAAATAAAACAAAAACCAAGATAGATCCAATTATAGCTCCTAAACTATCAAATGCTCTATGAATACCAAAACCTTTACCTCTTTCTTTAGGAAGAGAATCAGCAATAATTGCATCTCTTGGAGCTTCTCTGATTTTTCCTGATCTTTCTAAACTAGCAAAAACAAGAACCTGAAAAGGAGTTTTAGAGAATCCTAAAAATAATTTAAAAAAGGAGGATATAAAATATCCTAAAGTTACAAAAATTTTTCTCTTTTTAAATTTATCAGAAAGGTAACCTCCAAGTACTTTTAAAATAGATGTTAAACTATCTCGAACTCCTCCTATTAGGCCAATCGCTAGACCACTTCCTCCAAGACTGTTGATAAGCAAAGGAAGTAAAGGAATTATCATTTCGCTACTTAAATCGTTTAAAAAACTGACAATTCCTAGAAGAATGATGTTAGAAAATCCACTTTTTTCTTGATTTTTCACTTTCTTTATTCTAACAAAAGAAAATAAAAAATTCCACCAAAGGTGGAATTTAAATTATTTTTCAAAAATCATATAAAACGCTACAAAAAGTAGAATAAAGCCAAATATTTTTCTTAAAATAGCTTCCTGGAGCCCAATAGCTAATTTACCTCCTATAAATCCTCCAAAAAAGAAACCAAGACAAACAAATATTGCTATAGTTAGATTCACATAACCTGCCTTGTAATAAGTTAGAGCTGCTAGAAGGCCAATAGGAGGAATTAAAAGAGCTAAAGTTGTTCCCTGAGCCTGATGTTGAGTTAATCCAAAAAGATAAATTAAAGAAGGTACTAAAATAATTCCTCCTCCAATTCCAATTAATCCGCTTATAATTCCAGCTCCCAAACCTAACAGAAGATAAAGAAAAATCAATCTAGATCCCTCCTTTCTTTTTTAAAGTCCTTTTGAGATAATTTTTAAATTTTAGAATGTCTTTTTTCTTTGATTTCAAATATTTTTTCCAATAAGGGAGAATTTTTTTCATTAGAGGTTTTAAATATTCATGTCCTAGAAAAGGAGGATATTTACCACCATTTAATCTTATTCGCAGTTCATTATCAGTTAAGAGTTGAATAAGAGCATGATCCAGATTACTAAAGGAAAGATAAGAATGTAAAATTTCATGCCATAGATAAATAGTCGAATAATTTGGTATATCTTCGTGATGGCCCCATCCAATTTTATTTTTTCCTAAATAAATTCCGTTTTTCAAACTTGGATGAGTAATATATACAATAAAATTTTTTTTAAAAGAAAAACCCGTTAATTCTTTCATTAGTGCAAATGTAAAAGAAAAATTTTTATTCCATTGATTTTCTACAAATTCCAAATATTTTTTAGTTTGATCTAAGATTTTTAAAAATTTCTCAGAGCCCTTTAAATCTTTCAAATATGAAGGTATTTTCTTTAAAATAGAAGGTAATTTATCCTTAGCTAGGATTTCAGGAGTTAGTCTTCCAGTTAAAAATCTATAACATTCTTCTGATTTTTCCCAAGCGTAATTATAAAATCCAATTACAGTCTTTTTATGAACCTTAGAAGAAAATGCTTCTCTCCAGCTGTGTAAACTGTTTTAAGAAGATGAGTTATAAGATAATTTTCATCAATTAAAAATTTTACTTGCATTAGATATTATTATATAATATTTCTATAGAAATTAGAAATTCAATCGTTCTTTTAAAAAGGAGGTGAGAAATGAGCAATGAAAAAAAGGGGAAGAGAAGTATTAATTTTAGAAAATGAATGGAATTTGTTATATGTAGGAATGAAAGTAATAGGAAGTTTAGGTTATTCAGTACAAGGAAAAATAATAAACAACGATATAAATGCTATTTTAGAAGAAAAGAAAGACGTTCTGATTGTTATCGCGGACGTAAA
This sequence comes from uncultured Candidatus Saccharibacteria bacterium, assembly GCA_964537705.1. Lineage (GTDB taxonomy): Bacteria > Patescibacteriota > JACPGU01 > CAZICA01 > CAZICA01 > CAZICA01. The sequence goes on along the minus strand of CAZICA010000003.1, from coordinate 20,614 downwards.
TTTTTTTCCTCTTGAAGAAAGAAAACAAGTTATTAAAAAATGTCTTCAACTTGGAGTTCCTATTATATTGCTAGCTTCAGAATTTTCCAGGTTTAAAAAACAAATCAAAATTCTTTTTCCTTCTATTTCTAGAGAGGGGATTATTTTAAAAGAAATTAAAAGAGTAAACGGAGATAAAGAAAAAAAGACAGTTTGGAAGGAAGTGATCAAAATTTTTCAAATGAAGTAAACAGGCTTTTGCCTGTTTTATTTTTTATTCTTAAACAAAATTTAAAAAACCATTTTTCTTTTTTTTATTTTTGCTATAATAAACTGGCAATGGAGAAATATTTTATTATTAGCTATGGTTGCCAAATGAATAAATCTGATGCCGAAAGAATTGCTTCTGTTCTTCAATCTTTAGGTTATAAAGAGAGTAAAAAAGAAGAGGAAGCGGATATTTTAATAGCTTTAGCTTGTTCTGTTCGACAATCTGCCGTTGATAGGGTTTATGCTAGAATCAGAAAATGGAATGAATTTAAGAAAAGAAAACCAGTGATTATAGTTCTTTCTGGTTGTTTACTTTCCGAGGATAGAAAGAGATTAGCTGAAAAGGTTGATATTTTGTTTGATATCTGTGATTTATACAAACTACCAAAATTACTTTCAAATCGATTTAAAGAATTGCCAGATCCTGATTATTTTCATATTCATCCAAGCTATTCCACAAATTTTCAAGCTTATGTTCCTATAATGACAGGGTGCAATAATTTTTGTTCTTATTGTGTAGTTCCTTTCACTCGAGGAAGAGAAAGATCAAGGCCTAAAAACGAAATAATTGAAGAAGTAAAACAGCTTGTTAAAAAAGGTTATAAAGAGATTACTTTATTAGGTCAGAATGTTAATAGTTATAAATCAGGATCTGTTAGATTCCCAGATCTTTTAAAATTAATAAATAAAATAGAAGGGAATTTCTGGATAAGATTTTTAACCTCTCATCCTAAAGATATGGGAGATGATTTAATTGAAGCTGTTGCTATTCTTTCTAAAGTCACGGAATACATTCATTTACCAGTTCAATCTGGAGATGATGAAATTTTAAAAAAAATGAATCGAGGTTATAAGGTGAAAGATTATCTAGATCTGGTCAAAAAAATTCGAAAAAAAATTAAAGGAGTAGCTATTTCCACTGATATAATTGTGGGATTTCCAGGAGAAACCAGAAAACAGTTTTTAAATACCAAAAAATTAATGGAGAAAGTAAAGTTTGATATGGCTTATATTGCTAGATATTCAGAAAGACCTCAGACAGCAGCTGCTAAACTAGAAGATAATGTTTCTCCTCAAGAAAAAAAGAGAAGAGAGAAGATACTTACAAATGTTTTAAAAAAGACTGCCTTATTTAATAATAAAAAATATTTAGGAAAAGTGGTTGAGGTTTTGATAGATTCAGAAGGAAAGGGATTTTTTCAGGGAAAGACTCGAACATTTAAAAATGTGAGATTTAAAAAAGAAGCGAGAAACTCGCTTCTTGGAAAATTTGTGAAAGTAAAAATTAAAAAAGCAGCTTTTTGGGGACTTGAAGGAGAGTTAATCGATATACTCTAGAGGAATATAATACCATCTTCCATTAAATTCAGCCATTACTTGATTTTTTTCAATTTTTTGAATAGTTCCTTCACTGCCAGGTGGGAGATTTGCATATTGCTTTTTGAGTTTTATTTTCTTTCCTTTTAGATGTTTGAATTTTCCTTTTAAAAGAGCTAATTCGATATTCATTTTATTAACTTGGGTTCTGTTAAAGAGCAATATCCATCACCTCCTTTTATTTTTTAAATAAATTTTAATAAAAATGAAAAAGAAAATCAAATTAATTGTGATTTTAGGTCCCACTGGATCTGGAAAAACGGATTTAGCTATTTTTCTCTGTAGAAAATTCAATGGAGAAATTATTTCTGCTGATAGTCGCCAAATTTATAAAGAAATGAATATTGGAACTGCAAAGACAATTCCTGAAGATATTCCCATTTATCTTATAAATTTAATATCACCAGATAAAAAATTTACTGTAGCTCAATATAAAAAATTAGCTAACAAAAAAATAAAAGAAATAGCAAGAAAAGGTAAAATACCATTTTTAGTAGGAGGGACAGGGCTTTATATTGAAGCAGTTTGTGAAGGATTGGAAATTCCAAAAATTCCTCCTCAAGAAGAACTAAGAAAAAAATTAGAAAAAAAGGATTTGAAAGAATTAGTAAAAGAACTTTTAAAATTAGACCCTGAAGCAAAAAATTATGTTGATCTTAAGAATAAAAGAAGAGTGATTAGAGCACTTGAGGTTTGCAAAATTAGCAAAAAACCATTTACTTTCCAACTTAGAAAGAAAAAACCTTCTTATGAAATTTTAAAAATAGGGATTAAAATAGATAGAAAAAAACTTTATAAGAAATTAGAGAAAAGAGTGGATAAAATGATAAAAAAAGGTTTAAAAAAAGAAGTAGAATATTTGGTAAAAAAATATGGTTGGGAAGCACCAGGGCTAGATTCTATAGGATATAAAGAATTTAAACTTTTTAAGGACTTAGAAAAAGTGGCTAGAGAAATAAAGAAAAATACCAAAAATTATGCAAAAAGACAAATAACTTGGTTTAAAAGAGATAAAGAAATTTTTTGGATAAGAAATAAAAAAGAGGCGGAAAAGCTTGTTAAAAAGTTTTTAGAAATTTAAAAAATTATTGCATTTAGATTTAATTAATCATAAAATTTAAGATATGATAAAGCAATTTCTAATAAATTCTTTAATTGAAGGAAAAGAGTTTATTTTAGCTCATTACAAAGCGTGGGCTTTAATTCTTTTAATATTTGTTATTGGATATTTTTTAATTAAACTGGTAAACAGATATTTAGCTAGACTTTTTGATAAGTTAGAACTTGATCCTACTTTAGAAATCTTTATTCAAAGGGCAACCAGTGTTATTCTTTGGCTTCTTTTATTGGTAATAATCTTGGGAAATTTAGGAATAAATATAGGTGGACTTATAGCAGGAATTTCTGTAGGAGGTTTTATTGTAGGATTTGCAATCAAAGATGTTCTGGCAAATTTAGCGGCAGGAATGCTTCTTTTAATTAATAGACCTTTTAAAGTTGGAGAAGAGGTAGAAATAGCAGGTATTAAAGGAAAGGTTAAAGAAATAGGAATATCAGCTTGTATAATAATAAGCGAAAATAATGAATGGATAGTGATACCAAATGCTAAAATTTGGGGTAATCCTATCAAGAATTTTTCGCGCCTTAAAAAATAAATTTTTACATAGAAGTTTTTATTAAGGTCGTTTTAATGTTTGAGGTTTTGATGAAAGCTAGATTATTTGTAGGGAACCTTGATTATTCGGTAACTGATCAAGAACTCCATGATTTATTTTCTAAATGGGGAAAAGTATCTGAAGCAGTAGTAATTGAAGGAAAAGGATTTGGGTTTGTTCAAATGTCAACTCCAAAGGAGGCAGAAGAAGCTAAAAATGGATTGAATGGAACAGAATTTAAAGGAAGAGTTTTAAAGGTAGCAGAAGCCAAACCAAAAAGAAATCGAAGAAGTCGAAGATATTAAGATTCAAAAAGTCCAGGATTTTTTCCTGGACTTTTTGTTTTTAATTTGATTAAAATATAGTTGGAGGGCTTTTTATGTTGGCAAAATTAATTTCAGCAGCTGTAATCGGACTTGAGGCTAGACCTATAGAGATAGAAGTAGATATTTCAAGAGGACTTCCTGGGTTTTCTATTGTAGGACTTCCTGATAAAGCGATCGAAGAATCAAAAGAAAGAATTCGCTCAGCTATTTTAAATTCTGGGGGAAATTTTCCAGATCGAAAAATAATTGTTAATTTAGCTCCCGCAGATTTAAAAAAAGAAGGACCAGCTTATGATCTTCCAATTGCTTTAGGGATCTTATTAGCTTCTTCTCAAATTTGTTTTGATTCTTCTAAAACTTTATTTTTAGGAGAACTAGCTTTAGATGGAAAATTACGTCATGTTAAAGGTGTTCTTCCTATTATCCTTATGGCAAAAAAAGAAGGATTTGAAAAAATTTTTTTGCCAGCATCAAATTTACTTGAGGCTAAAACTATCGAAGGATTAAATCTTTATCCCCTTAATTCTTTGGAAGAAGCAATATTTCATTTTAGGAATGAAAAAATAATTACTCCAATAAAATCAGGACTCGATTTTGATTTTAATCAACAGTTACCTTCATATTCATATGATATGGCCTATATTAAAGGACAAGAACATGCAAAAAGAGCACTAGAAATTGCAGCTGCAGGAGGTCATAATATTCTTTTAATAGGATCTCCAGGAGCGGGTAAAACACTTTTAGCTAGAACCTTACCTTCAATTTTACCTAAGCTTACCCTTGATGAGGCTATTGAGATTACCAAAATCTATTCAGTTGCGGGTCTTTTATCTCATGATCAATCTTTGATTTTAGAAAGACCTTTTAGAGCACCACACCATACATCTTCTGATATTGCTTTAGTAGGTGGAGGAACTTGGCCAAAACCAGGTGAGATTTCTTTGGCTCATAAAGGAGTTCTGTTTTTAGATGAGTTACCAGAATTTCCCCGTTCAGTTTTAGAAGCTCTTCGGCAACCACTTGAAGATGGAATAATAACTATTTCTAGAGCTACCGGCTCTTTAACTTTTCCAGCTTCTTTTATTTTGGTTGCTGCATCAAATCCATGTCCTTGTGGCTTTCTATTCGATCCTGTAAAAGAATGTAGATGTAGTTCTTCTCAAATTGCTAAATATCAGAAGAAATTATCTGGTCCTTTATTAGATAGAATAGATCTTTATGTTGAAGTTCCTCCTGTGAAATACGAAAAATTGGTTCAGGAAGAATTAGCAGAATCTTCAGAAGTAATTAGAGAACGAGTTCAAAAAGCTAGAGATTTTCAAACAAAAAGATTTAAAAACGAAAGAATAACAACTAATTCAGAGATGGGAGTGAAGGAAATTAAAAAATATTGTCAGTTAGATGAGGAATGTAAAAAATTGTTACAATCAGCTATTGAGAGCTTACATCTTTCGGCAAGAGTATTTCATAGAATAATAAAAATTTCCCGAACAATTGCAGATTTATCGGGAGAGGAAAAAATAAAGCCAGATCATATTGCCGAAGCACTTTCTTATCGGCCAAAGGAGCAATTTTAAAAGATGAGCTCAAAACTTTTTTGGGCAAGAAGATCTAAAATTTGATATTTAAGATCAAAAACAAAAATCAAACAAAAAATAATAAAAAAGATAGCTATCAAGATGCCTATTTTCTTTAAATTAGAAATAATAAATTCTGTTTCTGAATGATCAGATTCTATAGAAGTCTGAGAAGTGGCTAACGGAGAGATAGAGGGTTTTTGAAATTCCGCTAATTTAGCGGTTATTTTTTTCTTTTTCTTCTTCTTTTTTTTACCCATTTTTTCTTAAATCGTCAATAAAATTTTATTAAATTTGGCTTAAAAAGGCGAAAAAATACTTGACAAAATTTTAAAACCATGCTATATTAAAAATGAAATTAAAAATAGTTGGAAGAATTCTACCTATAAGGGTATACAAAAGGCGCCGAAATAATAGTAACCTC
>CAZICA010000003.1:0-14906 GCA_964537705.1 uncultured Candidatus Saccharibacteria bacterium | reverse complement strand
TATTAGAAAATTTAGAAATAGAAAAAGAAAAACTTCCTCCAGATCCCTATCCAGAAATTGTTTATTTTAAATTAATAAAAATTTTAAGAAATAATTGTTTAAATCTAGAAAGGAGGTGAAATGATGGAATTTATAGCGATTCTTGTATGTATAGATTTATTATCTTTTATCGCTTTACTAGCTTATGACTTATGAAAGGAGGTGAGAGAGAAATGTATGAGTTGCTGGTTAAATTGATAGAAGAAGGACGGATTAACGAGTTTTTTCGGCTATGCGAAAAACTATTAGAAAGAAAGGAGGTGAAAACATGCCCGAGGTAGATATAGAGGTAATCCCTTTGGAGGAAGTAGAAATTCCCGTGGGAATTGATGGTACATATCCCCCTCGAGATCCAATAGATATTATTTTATTAAGAGAAAAATTATTACAAGAATAACTTTAAATTAAGGCCATTACGGCCTTCTTTTTTTATTTTAGTAAATCTGGTCTTCTTTTCTTTGTTTTAAGCAAAGCTTGTTTTTCTCTCCATTCTTTTATTTTTTTATGATCCCCTGAAAGTAAAATCTCTGGTACCTTCATTTTTTTATATTCAAAAGGTCTAGTATATTGAGGATATTCTAAAAGCCCTTTTTCAAAAGATTCATATCGAAGAGCTTCTTTCTTTTCTATTACTCCTTTTATAAGTCGCCCTATCGCATCAACAAGGACCATTGCAGGGATTTCTCCTCCTGTAAGGATATAATCACCAATTGAGATTTCAAGATCAACTAATTTTCTTACCCTTTCATCTACTCCTTCATAATGACCGCATAAGAGAATAAGCCTATCTAATTTCGAAAGTTTTTTTGCAATAGATTGATTAAACAATTTTCCTTGAGGAGTAAGAAGAATTGTTTTACTATTTTTACTTTTAGCTTCTTTTTTAACAGAAGTAAGAGCTTTATCTATCACATCTACTCGAAGAATCATTCCAATTCCCCCACCATAAGGCCTATCATCAACTTGTTTATGTCTACCTAGTCCCCATTTTCTTAGATTATGAATTTTAATTTCTAAAAGTCCTTTTTCTTGAGCTCTTTTAAGAATACTTTCTGAAAATACATTTTTGAACATTTTTGGAAAAAGAGTTAAAATATCTATTCTCATTTTTCTCCTTTAAAATGGCAAAAGCGCCTTTTTGGCGCCTTTGCCTTAGTTTTAATTTTTTAAAAAAATTAAGCACCCTCTCCGGAACTTTCGGAGGGTTCAATAGTTGAACCACCACCCGGTTCAACAATTTTTAAGTTAAGTCTTGCAGTGAGTTTTGCTCCTAGAACCCTTAAAAGAACTCGAAGAGCATTAATTGTTTTTCCTTCTTTTCCAACAACCTTTCCCATGTCAGCAGGATCTACTTCAAGTTCTAGAAGGGTACCCATTGGATCAATTCTTTTGTGAACTTTAACTTTTTCCGGGTGGTCGACAAAAGCTTTTACCACATACTCAAGGAATTCTTTTGCTTTTTCTGTGCTTTCTTCATCTGCCATTTGATCTCCTCCTTCAATTAATTACTTTTACTTCTCTTGTTGCTAGTTTCGACCTCGCCTTTCGGCTTCTCTAGCGTTGCTAATAAACTAGCAACTCTTTTAGTTGGTTTTGCACCATGAGTTATCCAATATTCTATCCTTTCTTTTTTAACATTTAATTCTTTGGAAAAAGGATTAAAATTTCCTACTATTTCTACAAATTTTCCTTGAGGAGGAGCAGTATTTTCTGCTACAACTAATCGATAAAAAGGGCGTTTTTTTCTTCCTATTCTTAATAATTTTATTCTAAGCATTTCGATTTATGATTTTAGCATCCTTTTTATATTAAGTCAATAGACTTTCTAAGATCTCTGGATATCCATTTAAAAAGTCATCTATTTCCATTTTTTTCTTTCCTTCAAGTTGAACTTCATCAAGAATTAAAATTGATTTATTACCACAGGAAACAGCTATTTCATTTTTTTTGATCTGAAAGACAGTTCCAGGAGGTTTAGAAGCTAAAGAAGGAGATTTTTTGGGAAGATGAGCTTTATGAATTTTAAGTATCTTACCATTTAGTTTAGAAGAACTGGATTTGATTTTAGTAAAAGTTCCTGGCCAAGGAAAATAAGCACGAATCATTCTTTCAATTTCAAAAGCAGATTTTGACCAGTTTATATGACCGTCTTCCTTTTTTATTAATTTAGTATAACTTGCTTTAGAATGATCTTGGGGATGAGCTTTGATAGGAATAATAGTTTTACACCAGTTGAATTTTTCTATTCCACAAAGATATTTAGGAATAGTTTCAATTAAAAGATTTCCTCCTAGTTCTGCTAATTCTTTTGAAAGTTCTTTCCAATTTTGTTTTTTTATCTTTATTTTTTCTTGAGCTAAAATATCTCCTGCGTCCATTTCTTCTGAGATAAGCATAATAGTTACACCTGTTTCTTTATCTCCATTTAAAATAGCTGATTGAATAGGGGAAGGACCTCTGTATTTTGGCAGAAGCGAAGGATGGACATTAATAGCTTTATATTTAGGAATCTCTAATACCTCTTTAGGTAAAATTTTCCCATAAGCAGCTACGATAATTAAATCTGGTTTGAGCTTTAAAATTAAAGAAGAGAGTTCTGATTTTGTTTGAGGTTGATAAACAGGGATTTTAAATTGTTCGGCTATAATTTTGACAGGAGGGGGTGTTAATTTTTTGCCTCGCCCTTTTGGTTTATCTGGCTCAGTAATTGCAGCTAATGGAAAAAGATTGATTTTCTTTAATTTTTTACTTTTAATTATTTTCTCAAAAATTAAGGCGCCAAACTCTGGTGTTCCTAAAAATAAAAAAGAGATTTTTGGAGAAATGTTCATTTCAGGCAAGTTGAATTTTTTTAAGTTCATCTAAATTTTCAAGATAATCAATAAATAATTTACCATGAAGGTGATCTATCTCATGAAGAAAGGCTCTAGCTAAAATTCCTTCTGTTCGGATTTCCACTGGTTTCCCTTTTTCATTTAATCCTTTAACTTCCACTTTAAAAGGTCTTTTTATTTTCGCAAAATAACCTGGGAAAGAAAGGCATCCTTCTTCTAATTCTTCAGTTTCTGAAGAAGTATAAATAACTTCCGGATTAATTAAGGCAATGCAATTTTCTAAAGAAGTTCCCACAATAATTATTTGAAGAAGTTTTCCTACTTGAGGTGCTGCTAGGCCAATTCCGTTATTTTCTATCATTATTTTTTTCATTTTTTCAATCAATTTCAAAGTTCGCCTAGTAATTTTTTTTACTGGCTTTGATTTTTTTCTTAAAATTTTAGGGATCTTTCTTGGATTGGTAGTTTTAACAAGTTTTATAAAAAACATATCAAAATATTTATAGCAAACTTATTGGATCTATGTCAATAATCCATTTAGAGGGAACGAGCTTTAATAATTTTTTGATATTTTGGTTTTCTGGATCTAGAATTTTTATTATTATTTGCCACCAATATTTTCCCTTTAATTTGGGAATAAAACAAGGATTGGGTCCAAGAATTTTTATTCCATCTATATTTTGCTTTTTTAGTTGTTTTACTAATTCAACTGCTTTTTTTTCGGCCCTTTTGGAGTCTTTATGGGAAAATGTTAATTTGATTAATTTTCCAAAAGGCGGATAGGAGAATTTTTTTCTGATCTCTAATTCCCTATAAATAAACCCTTTAAAATCATAATTTTTTGCTTTTTGAATTATTTCATTTGAAGGGTTATAAGTTTGTAAAATTACGATTCCAGGAGTATTTCCCCTTCCAGTTCTTCCAGCTATTTGCAGAATTGTTTGAAATGCCTTTTCTTCTGTTCTGAAATCAGGGAAAGATAGAGAGAAATCAATCCCTAAAATTCCTACAAGATCAATTTCTGGAATATCCCATCCTTTTGAGATCATTTGAGTACCTATTAAAATTGCTGGATTTTCTTTTTTAAATTCTTCAAAAATTTTTTTGTGAGAATCTTTATAAATAGTTGTGTCTTTGTCCATTCTTAAAATTTTAACTTCAGGAAAAAGAGATTTAAGTTCTAATTCTATTTTTTGAGTACCTGTTCCTAGAAATTTGATTCTTATATTTTTACAAACAGGACAAGTAAGAGGTGGCTCTTCTTTGAAATCACAATGATGACATAATAATTTCCCAATAGTAGAATGGTAAACTAGAGGGATTTCACATTTTGGACAAAGTTTTATCCATCCACATTCAGGGCAGAGAATAGTAGTTGAGGTGCCTCTTCGATTTATAAATATTAGTGCCTTTCTTTTATTTTTAATAACTTGTTTTAAACCTTCAAGTAATAGTTCAGAAAATGGAGAAAAATTTTTCTTTTTTAATTCTTCTTTCATATCCACTATTTTGATTAAAGGAAGGGGTCTTTTTTTAATTCTTTCAGGAAGTAAAAGTAATTTATATCTTTTAATAAGACAGTTGTAATAAGATTCTACTCTTGGGGTAGCTGATCCTAAAACTAAGCTCGCTTTATGGAGTTTTGCTAAATTTTCTGCAACTTGATGGAGTTGATATCGTGGAGCAGAATCAGATTTAAAAGAAAGCAAGTCATGTTCTTCGTCAATGATAATAAGTCCAAGTTTTTTCACTGGAGCAAAAATTGCTGAGCGAGATCCGATGACAATTCCTGAAGAGATTGATCTAATTTTAAGCCATTGAAGAAGTCTTTGAGAAGGAGTAAGTTGGGAATGGATAAGTCCAATCTTTTCTTTTGGAAACCGCGCTAAAAATCTAGAGATGGTTTGAGGAGTCAAAGAAATTTCTGGCACAATAAAAATAACAGATTTATTCTTTTTAAGAGTTTCTTTTGCAAGTTGAAGATAAATTTCTGTTTTTCCTGAACCTGTTATTCCATGCAAAAGAAAGGTATTAAGCTTATCTTTTGGATGTTTGATAGATTTTAAAATTTCATTAAAAGCATTTTTTTGGAAACAGGTTAATTTATAAGGCTTTTCTTTTTTAACTTCATAAGTGTCTAAAGGATCTTTAACATTTAAAGATATCTTAAATTTTGTCTTTCTCAGTTTAGGAGGAATCATAGAAAAAATTACTTGAGAAATTGGACAAAAATAATAATTAGAGATAAATTTAGCTAATTTAAATCTAGTTCGATCTATTACTGGAAATTCTGTTAAAATTTCTTCAATCTCTTTTATTTCTTTCTTTTTTTCTTTTAAATCTTTAGGAAGATCAGAAATCAGTTCTGTTACTAAGCCAGCTATTTTTCTTTTCCTGAAAGGGATTTTTACTAACTGACCATATTTAATTTTTCCCTCCAAATTTTCTGGGATTTTATAAGTAAAACTTTCACTTTCTATATTAGTTCTACAATTTGGAATTATCTGGGCATACATATTTTTATTATAGTTAATTTATGATAAAATAAAAATATGCTAAAAGGGGTGATTTTAATTTTTCTAGCACAGGTCTTTTGGGTTTTCCAATTATTTTTTCTAAAGAAATATTTAACTCAGATTAATCCTTTAGTGATTAATGCTTTTCAGGTGTTTTTTGCTTTTCTAATTTTTATTCCTCTTTTATTCTATTTTCTTTTTTCAGGAAATATAAGCAAGCTAATTACCGATTCTAAGATTTTTTGGATTGGGGTAAGTGGAATTTTGTGGATTATCTTAGGAGAAACCTTTTTTCTTTTTGGATTATTTAAATTACCTATTTCTTTAGCCTCCTTTATTGCTTTGATTTATCCTTTACTAGCTACAATTTTAGGAGTTCTATTTTTGAAAGAAGTGATTGATCTTTATTTTATTTTAGGAGCTATTTTAATTATTTTAGGATTTGTTTTGTTAATTTTTAAATAAATCTTTCTCTTTATATCTTTCCACTTCAAACCTGAAAAGAAAATAAGGTTCGGTAGGAAGAATTCCTGCTTTTTTTAATGCAATTTCTAACTGTTGAGATCCTGTTTCTATTCCTTCTATATCTGGAAGAAGTAAACCAGATCTTCCATCTGAAGCTTTAACAAGAAGTCCGAATTTTTTAGGATCATGATTTTTTAGATCCGGAATAAGTTTTGGTAAAGAGAGTAGATCAACTGAAATAAAAAGGTCTTTTAATTCGTTTTCCTCGATAGGATTAAATCTGGGATCTCTTGAGGCAGCAGCAATTGCATTATAAATTATTTCTTGAGCAAGATTCTCATAGATAGGGAAAGGAGTTCCAATACATCCTCTTAGCTCTTTTGAGTTATTTTGTTTTTTATAAATAGAAACAAAAACACCTTTTCTATTTTCGGGATTTAGAAAATAGTTAATTTCCTTTTGTTTTAAAAGGGGGAAGTCTTTTGGAAATTCTGGAATTTTCTTTTTTTTGACCCAAATTTCTATTGTTTTTTTTGCTAAATAGATAATTGGATTCATTTTAAATCAAATTTTACTACTGCATAACCTACTCCAAAAGGACCTTCATAGGAAAGCACCTTTATTTGATAAGAGATAGAAGATAAAGCTCCTAAAAGAATTATCAGTGATCGATAACCACATTCTCCTGCTTCTTCTATAAAATCTTCATCCATTTCTAAAATTTTCTCTACTTGATTTGATTTAAGATATTCTATAATTTTTTGATCAAACTCTTTTCCCACAGCAGAAAATCCTGCAGGAGCAGTAAAAATGAGCCGGTGGGAGAGATCACCTGATCCAATAAGAGCAACCGGTCTTTCTACCGATTGAATGGCCCTGAAAAGAAATTTTCCAAAATCAAATAATTTTTCTCTCTCTTGATAAGAATAAGCAAGAGAAATTATATTAGGCTTAAAATTTTTAGTAAGAAAATATAAAGGAACGAGAGTGCCATGATCTAGTTCAAAATAAACTTCCCGATTGTCAGTAAAAACTAAAGGGAAATTTTCTTTTTCACAAATTTCGGTGATTTTTTCTATTAATTCAAGATCATTTTTAAACTCGAATTTAAGCTCATCGTGGTTAAATTGAGCAAAATCTCCAGCAAGTTTAGGAGTAATAATTATGTTTATCCTGTCAGGATAAACAAGAGCATGGGGAGAAATAACCACAATAGTTTCGGGCTCTTTTATTTCTATATCCTTTGATAGAATTTCTAAAGCCTTTATCGTGTTTTTTACTTTTTTTGTTTCCCCCTTTCCAATTTCAGGAATTAAAATTGGAGCATGAGGACAAAATGAGGCAAATACTAACATATCGACTTTTATACATTTCCTAAATAAATATATTTAAGACCTATTTTTTCTCCTATTTTTTTTGCCTTTTCAAGAGTTTCAATAGGAGTAGGTGGAAGATTTGTAAGTTGATAAGCAGGAAAGAATCGGGAGATATGCCAAGGAACTTCAGGAGAAAGTTCTTCTTTTATAAATTTTGCAATTTTTTTAAGCTCGTTTTCTTTGTCGTTTAATCCAGGAATAATTAAGGTGGTGATCTCTAAATGAATATTTGCTTTTTTGATTTCTTTTAGGTTTTCTAAAACAGGTTTTAATCTAGCCTTGCAAATTTTTTGATAAAATTTTTCTTCAAATGATTTAAGATCTACATTGATTGCATCAAGATAGGGAAGAATCAAGTTAAGCGTTTTTTCACTCATAAATCCATTTGAGACCCAAACATTTTTTAATTTATGTTTTTTTGCTAATTTCATTGTATCAAGACAATATTCGAGGAAAACTGTTGGTTCAGTATAAGTATAAGCTATACTTTTGCAATTAAATTTAATTGTGTCTTCAATAATTTTTTCAGGAGGTAAATCAAATCCCTCGATTAATTTTGTTTTTTTAACCAAATGAGCAATTTCCCAATTTTGACAATTTTTGCAATTAAAATTACATCCTACGGTTGAGAAAGAGAGGGAGAAAGAATTTGGAAGAAAATGATAAAATGGCTTTTTTTCTATAGGATCAACATGTTCTGCAATTGCTTTTCCATAAGTTAGAAGAAATAGTTTTCCATCTCTATTTTCTCTTATCCCACAAATACCCCGCCCATTTGAAGGAATTTTACAAAAATGATTACAAACTTCACACTTAACTAATTTATTTTTTAGTTTTTTATACAAAATAGCTTCTTTCATTGATTTTATTTTATCACAAAAAAGAAGGATTAAACAGATTCTCCTTGATTTTTTTCTCGATTTATGCTATAATAAACAAATAAAAATAAACAAAAACAAAGACAAAAATGAACGGAGAAACAAAAATGGAAACAATTGATCTAATAACTGAAAAAACTTTAGAAGAACTTAAAATAGAGAATGAAAGATTAAAAGATAAATTGAGAAAATTAGAAGAAGAGATTAAAGAACTTAAAGAAGCAAAAAAAGAACTAGAAAAGAAATCTTATGAAGATTCTCTTACTGAACTTTTTAATAGAAGATATTTTGATGAAAAAGCACTTCCTTCTGAGATTAAAAGAGCTGAGAGATATAAAAAACCTCTTTCTTTAATAATGACCGATATAGATTATTTTAGAGAAATAAATAATAGATATGGTCACCCAATTGGGGATGAGGTTCTTAAAAATTTTGCTAAAATTCTTAAAGAGAATATAAGAGAGGGAATAGATATTCCTGTAAGATATGGAGGAGAGGAATTTGTTATTTTATGTCCTTATGTACCCAAGGAAACAGCAGGAAAAATTGCGGAACGGTTAAGAAAAAAGGTGGAAGAAACAACTTTTTTAGTAAAAACAGCAGAAGGTAAAAGTTTAAAATTAAATCTCTCAGCAAGTTTTGGAGTAACAGATTTTAAAAAAGAAGAGGCTCCAGAAGTTTTTATAAAGCGAGCAGATGATGCGCTTTATTTAGCAAAGGCTAAAGGTCGAAATAAAACTTGGTTACTTGGTTAAAATAAAATATTTTAAAACAGAAAATAAATCTGAAGCGGATTTATTTTTTATTTTTGGGATTTTAAAGCCAAAAAATCTTGACCTGAAAAGAAAAAAGAGATATAATAAATTATCAGATCTTTAACAGGGAAGGAGGAGCAAAAAGGGAAGGGGGTGAGAAAATGCGATCTGTTCAAATTAAAAATTGCCTATATGATTCCGGGATAATTAGGTTCGAAAATAATAAATTAAGCTTCAGTAAGAGAGCTTTTGAAATAAATGAGTCCCTTCCCTTTATGGAAGGGTTTTTAAATTATTTTGCTCGATATTTTCATTATCTAGAATTTGATCTTATTGTTCCATTAGAAAATGATGTTATTTCTTTGAAACTTGCTTTAAATTTAAGTAAAAAATTGAAGAAAGAAATAGTTTTTGTTCCGGAATATTGTACTAGAAAAGGAATTCTTATTCCGGTTGGTTATTTAGATCAAAAGAAGTTTCAGGAAATAAAGGATTATATCAAACTAATAAAGCCAAAGAATGTAATAATAGGAACCTTTTTAACTTCTATAGAAAATAGAAATAAAAACATAAGAATAAAAGCTTTAATAGATGAAAAAACCTTTCGCTCCTTCTTCCCTGAGAAAACAACCGCTTGCTAGGAAGGAGCAGGCGGTTTTTTAAATTTTTGATATAATTAAACTGTTATGAAAAGACTTTTTATTGCAATTGAATTACCCCAACAACTGATTAAGGATTTAGAGAAAGAATTGGAAGAGATTAAAAAGGGATTGAAAAATTTATCAATCAAATGGGTAAAACCTTCAAATTTCCATATTACTTTAGCTTTTTTAGGTTATAAAGAGGAAGAAAAAATAAAAGAGATATCTGAAATAGTAAAAAATTGTTGTTATTTTCCTCAATTTGAGATTTTATTTAAAAATTTGGGAGTATTTCCCACCATCTCAAGAGCAAGAGTTATTTGGATTGGACTAGAAGATCCAACAGGAATTTTAAAAAACTTAAGCTCAAGATTAAGAGATCAACTTAGAAAAGCGGGTTTTTTTGAAGAAGAAAAAGATTTTATGCCCCATTTAACTTTAGGAAGAATAAAAAGAAAATTAAATTTAAAAGAAAAAACGCTTTTAGAAGCGATTTTAAAAAAATATGAAAATTTTAATTTTGGCAAACTTAAAGCAGAAAAAATAGCTTTATTCGAAAGCAAACTTTCTCCCTCAGGACCAACTTATTTTAAATTAGAAGAGTTTCCTTTAAAAGATACCAATTCATAAATTTTTACTGGTTTTTCTTTTCCTTTTACCTTAATTTCTCCAAGATATTTACAATTAAATTTATCTTTAATCTCTTTGAAAACATTTTCAGAGATAATTATATTTGTTTTAAATTCTTTATTGAGAGATTCTAATCTGGAAGCAAGATTTACAGCATCTCCTATCACAGTATAATCAAATCTTTTCAAAGATCCCATATTACCAACAATCATTTCTCCTGTATTGATTCCAATCCCTATATTTATTTTTATTTTTGATTTTTTATTGAATCTTTTTAATTCATCTATCATTTCCAGAGCTGTTTTACATGCTAACTCTGGATGATTTTTTTCTTCAATAGGAGCTCCCCAAAAAGCCATAATTGCATCACCTATAAATTTATCCACCACCCCTTTGTTTTTTAAAATTATTTCTGTCATTTGAGTTAAATAATTATTTAGAAATCTTACTAACTCTTCAGGTGATATTTTTTCTGCTAAGGAAGTGAAATTTCTAATATCAGAAAAAAGAACTGTTAAGATCTTTTTTTCTCCTCCTAATTTTAAAATTTTAGGATTTTTAAGTAATTGATCTATTACCGGTTTTGATAAATATTGGGAAAACGCTTTTTTAATAAATCTTTTTTCTTTCTCTTCGGTGGTGAATTTATAAATGAGGGTTCCAATAAAAACAAAGAAAATGGTAAAAAGGGGATAAAGTAGATTTAGAACTAATCCTTTTTCAAATAAAATACTCGCTAGGATAAAATAGAATCCTAAAGAAAAAATTGAAAGAAATAAAGTCCAGATTGGCCTTAAGAACCAAAAGAGAATTGTTAGAAAAACAGATAGAAAAAGGAGGAGAATAATAGTTGATTTTTCGCTTTGAGGGATTAAGAATTTTTTATTTAAAATTGTTTCCAAGATGTTGGCATGGATTTCCACGCCAAACATTGGATAACCTTTTGAAATAGGGGTTAATTGAGCATCAGGAATAGTAGGATCTGTGATTCCAATAAGAATTATTTTATCTTTAACTAAATTTGGAGAAAAGTTTTCTTCTAATAAATCGATAAAAGAAATTTTTGGAAAATTACCAGGTTTTCTGAAATAATTGATAAGCAAATTTTTTTCTTTATCTATTGGTAAAGAATTTGGATCAAGATTTGGATTGATTTTTTCCAAAATTGCAAGAGCAAATGCTTTTTGGCCATTTATAAAAAGGGGAACTCTTCTGACTACTCCATCTTTATCAGGAATTATATTTACATGTCCTAAAGAGACATATTTTCTAAATTTTAAAAGTGGATAAGTAAATTTCTTTTCTTTAAAATCAAAAACAACAGGGAATATAACTTTGTCTGTTTTCTTAAGAGCACTAATTAAACTTTTATCTTCTAACTCTGCTGTTTCTTCTGCAAATAAAATATCAATTCCAATAACTTTTGCATTATACTTTGTTAATATCTCAATAGCTTTTGAATGAAAGGATCTTTTAAAAGGCCATTTACCAAGCTTTTTTATTGATTTATCATCGATTCCAACAATTGTTACATGGGGACGAATAGATTCTCCGATATAAAGGGCATCAGTTAGCTTTAGGTTCCAAGTATAAAAAAATTTTTCCTTTAAGAAAAAGGAAAAAACAGTTGCTATTGATAAATTAATAAAGAGTAAAAAGAGAAATTTTCTCATTATTTCATTAATTCTTGTAGAATTTGTCTTTCCCTTATTTCTTCTTTAAGTCTTTGGAAATCTTTGGGGAGATTGATTTTTTCTTTTTCTAATTGATTCAAAACTGGTTCTAATTTTTCTAAAGGGATATTTTCTTTTAAAGTTTTAATTGCTTCAGGTTTTTCTTTTATAATTTTTCTTATTTCTTTTACTCTTTTTTGAAATAGTTTTTTTTCTAATTTTTCTCTTTCTTTTGGATCCTCGATTAGTTTTTTCAACCATTCTTCGGATTTTCTTTTTAATTTATATCTCGGAGAATCCGGTAATTCTTTAAAAAGAAGTTTTTGTTGAAGAAGAAGTTTTCTTTTTAAATTTCTTCTTATCATTTCCACTGCTTTTTTATTTCCTTTGTTTTTAAATTCATCAAGTCTAGCCAAAGCTTTCTTTAGTCCAAGTTCATATTCATTGAGCAATTTTTTAGAAAGTTTTTCTTTCTTATGGTCTAGAAGTTTTTGAGCTTCATTAAATCTTCTTTCTAAATATTCTAATTTAAGTTTTTCCTTTCTTTCAGGATTGAAAGTTAAACCTAATCTTATTTTTTCAGAAAATCTTTTCAGTCCATAGAAAGGGGAGGTAGGAAGAATTCCTGCTTTTAATTTTTTAATTTTTTCTTCTTTTTTCTCTATAAATTTTTTAAATAATTCGTCTTTTTCCTTATTTTTTAAAACCCATTTTGATTTTAATTTTTCTTCAGGGATGCGTTTTATAAGAGTTTTTATATACTCTTTTTGTTTTTTAAAGCCAGGACTTAATTTTAAATAATTTCCTTCATTTATTTCAACCCCTTCTACTTCCACAGTATTTTCATCTACATCTATTTCTACTTCTCCTTCAGGCGAAACAAGTAGATCAAAAGCAGTTCCTCTTACTGATGCTACAGTGGTGGGAGTTTCTATCGAAAATTCTGCATCTTTATCTACCAATTTAAGAATTCGTGCCCAAAGATGTCCTAGATTAATTTTGAAATTTATCTTTTTTGTAGTGAAATTCTCGCTTTGAAGATCTTTTAAAAGAATTTCTGTGTTTTCATCCAATCTAACAATTGATTCATCAAAAAAGTTTATAGAAGCAAGAGCATTTTCTCCGGTTTTTACAAGATCATTTTCTTTCAGCTCTAGCTCTCCTTTTACTTCGCGTTCATTTACCCAAACTGTTCCTTCCTCGGGAGTCAAAATGACTTTTGGAGCTTCTAATTCAACAGGATTAGAAAGAGCGTAACAGGCTCCTCCAACAGCAATTAGAATAATTAAAAGTAAAATGATAATAAGTTTTTTCATTTTCTTTTTCAGTTTAACAAAAATAGATTAGAATGTAAAGTTAAACTAAAAGCGAAAAATGAAAAGCGAAAAACGTGAAATTAAAAATGTGACGTATTAATTTGCCATGGCAAAATAAGTGGTTACAATTTAAGGAAGGGATAAATTTTAAATTTATTAAAAGGAGGGTTGTTTTTAATAAGCGAAAAACTAAAAACGAAAAGCTAAAAGCGAAAAAATTTTAAACTTAATTCCCGGCTAAAGCCGGGCATCCAAAAACAAGCGGAAAACCAAAAACTAAAAACTAAAAATTGGATTTTCCCGGCTAAAGCCAGGCGTCCAGACAGGGATTTTGGTTAAAGCTAGGAAACATAGAGGTGTATTTTACAGATTAAAAAACATTCGTAAACATTCGCGAACGTTTGCGAATGTTACCCGGACTTGCAAGCTTAGCTTGCAATCGCGAAGCATCTCTTGAAATTTTTTAGATTTTGTGATATAATGGTTTTTGTGGAAAAATAAAAACAAAAAAACAAAAATGAAAGAAAAAATAAAATTGATCTCTTTAATTTCTTCACTTATAATTTTTGGCTTAATTAGCTTAAATTTCGTTTTCAGTAAAGAAAATCATTCTAATTTCGAACCCAAATCAGAAAAAATAGCTAGTGCGTCTCTAGCTAATTTTTATTTTCCATCAAATTTTGTTCATGTAGAGAAAGGAAAAATAGAAGTTAAAAATGGTTCTTTGAAGCGAATCCTTCTTGAAAGAGATTCTTTTTTAATTGGAGAAAATTATCAAATAAAAACATTTGCTAATTCAAAAGCTATTGTTTCATTTTTTAATGGTTCGACAACCTTCCTTGAGGAAAATACGGAATTATCATTTGTTAGTTTAAATTCTGATTTAGATCAAATAAAACTTAGGTTAATTTTAGGGAAAATTTTAGCAAGAGTTAAGAAATTAATAGAAAAACCTTCTAAGTTTGAAGTAGAAACGCCAACAGCTGTAGTTGCAGTAAGGGGTACTATTTTCGAAGTTGAGGTTAGTTCTTCTAAACTTACTAAGGTAAAGGTTATAGAAAGTAAAGTTGAAGTAAGAACCTCAAAAGAAAAATTATTATTGGAAGAAGGAGAGGGAGTGAAAGTAGAAACTGACGGAGAGATTAAGAAGTTAATCGAAAAGGATGAGATAAAAAAATCTCAACCAATCTTAGTGGCAAAAGAAAGCCCGGATTATATAACTACAAACAGAGAAAAGAAAGAGGTCAAAAAAGAAAGTAAGCTGACGAATAAAGATCTTCGAGATGTGATTATTGTAGAGGAGGGAAAAGAAATAGTAATAAATCAATCAAAAGTTAAATTAGCTAAAAAAGAAGAGATAAAA
The DNA here is from genome assembly GCA_964537705.1 of uncultured Candidatus Saccharibacteria bacterium. GTDB lineage: Bacteria > Patescibacteriota > JACPGU01 > CAZICA01 > CAZICA01 > CAZICA01. The sequence goes on along the minus strand of CAZICA010000003.1, from coordinate 420 downwards.
CAAGTAAAGAAAGAAAGGGAAACAAATACTATGGAAGTAACAAAAGAAGAATCAAAAAAATTTGCTGTTGGGAGGATGGATACTAATAAGAAAAAAATTAAAAAAGGATTTGGTGGAGTGCCAAATTTAAAAATAGAGATAAAAAAGCCCTATTATGGAACTCCGATAAGAAAAAATACATTTTCCTCACCTTCACCTTCCTCTCCATCAACTTCCACTTCAGAATCTTCTGTTTCAAAACCCTCTCCTTCAGAAACTTCTCCTTCCTTTCCCTCAAATCCAACTCCAACATCTACTCAAACTACCCAATCTACTTCTTGCAATAAAGGTACAACAGAGAGTTCTAGATCAACTGATGGGAATTCAACTAATACCCCAACTTCCACTAAATCCACTAACATTTCCTCCCCAGGAATGAAA
>CAZICA010000002.1:45720-48247 GCA_964537705.1 uncultured Candidatus Saccharibacteria bacterium | reverse complement strand
AAGCGAAAAAATTGTTTAAAAATTTTAAATTATTTTTCGTTTTTCGTTTTTCGTTTTTCGTTTTGATTGGTTTTTAGTTTTTCGTTTTTAGTTTTTCGTTTTATAAGTCCTGACTAAAGTCAGGCATCCAGAGAAAAGTGTGAGGTTTTTAGTTTATAAATTTCAGACCTGGCTTTTAGCCAGGTCTTTGTTTAGATCCTTTCTTGGATGATATTTACAGTAATAGATGGGACAATTTCCACAAAGAAGTGATTTTATCTCTGGAAGTTCTAATGAATTTTCTGAAAGTTTAAAAATAACTTCCAGAGAAAGGGTTAAACTATCATGAGTTTTCAAATAACAATCTTTTGGAAGCGCTTTATTTGCCTTTTCAAAAATCCCATCCAGCTCCATCAAAACCACCCCCTTCATTAACCCCAAGAAAGGACCACGCTTTTATTTTATCATAAATTTAATCTAATTGAAATTCATTTTAAATAAATGTATAATAAAATCAAAATGAGCTTCAAAGCATTATTTATTAATTTAGAAAATAAAACATTTAAAATTAAACCAACCAAAATTTGGGGACCGATTGATTTTGCTGTTAATGAACTTTCAAAAAGAGACGTTTTTTGTTTTGGAAGAGGTCCTTTAGCAGGCACAATCCTACAAGGAGCAGGAAGACTTATATTCATTCACAGATCCCCTTTATGGAAGGGGATTTTTATTTCAACCTTAGGAGGAGCAGCTAGAGCTTTATTTAAAACAGGAATAAATTTTATAGTCTTGGAAAATAGAGCAAAAAAACCTTTAATTTTATTAATTAAAAGATCAAAAAACAAATTAGATTGTAAATTTTTTGAGATAGATAAAGAAAAATTAAATCTAGGAGTATTTAAATTTGAAAAATGGATCTATAAAAATTTTGCAAAAGAATTTGTTAAAGAAAATCTTGATTTCAGAATCCTTGCTACAGGACCCGCAGCACTTAAAACAAATTTCGGAGCAATTGGCTCAACAAAAATTGATAAAGGAAAATTAGGAAGCTCAACTTCATGGGCAGGAAGAGGTGGTTTTGGATCAGCTTTGGTTCAAAAATTTAATGTTTTAGGAATTATTTTTGGAGGAGATTTTAAAGAAGAACAAAAAATAAACTACAAAGATTTGGAAATTCTCTTTCAAGAAGAATTTAACAATTCTGTTAAAAATGTAATTTTTGAAGCAACAAAAAAATATAGATATGATCCTGCATTAAAATCTGGAGGTACCTTTGGGGGAAATTTCACTACCTGCGGATCTTTTCTAAAGATTTTAGGAAATTGGTTCCTATCTTTTAATTGGAAATCAACCCAATTTAAAGAAGAGGAAAGAAATTTAATTTATAACAAATTAATAAAAAATCATTATCTTGCTCAATTTAATAAAGAAATAATTAAACCAAAAAGTTTTACTACCTGTGGAGACATTTGTTCCGCTGTATGTAAAAAAATTTATGAAAGAAATGGTATTTACTATAAAAAGGATTATGAACCATATGAAGCAGCAGGACCTAATTGTGGAATTTTTGACCAAAGAGCAGCAGAAAAGCTAGTTCATCAAATAGATGATCTAGGTTTTGATGCAATTGAGGCAGGGAATATGATATCCTGGATAATGGAGCTTCTAGATAAAAGATTGATAAAAAAAGAAGATTTTGCTCTTCCATTCTATCCGAAATTTACCTTCGAAAATTTTGATCCAGTAAAAGATTCTGAAAAAAATTCAAAATTAGCTATTTCTATCATCAAAAAGCTAATTCTTAAACATCCAGATATTTTTGGAAAGGGAATTAGATATGCAGCTAAATATTTATCGAAATTATACAAAAATAAAGAAATTTTAAATTCCGCTGTTTATATTCCAAATGGAAAAGAAGGATGCATAGCTCCAACCCAATATTGGGTTCCTGGTGTATTTCTCCCTTTAACAATTCAAGGAAAATATTATGAAATTTATGGCCCTGAATTTTATCCACCAAAAGAATTAGGAAAGGAATCTACGAAAAGATTCATAAAAGAGCTATATTCTGGAAATACTGGCCTTTGTAGATTTCATAGAAAATGGGCTGAGAAAATAATCGAGAAAATTACAAATCTTTATTTAGGGAAACAAATAGATTATTATAATCACCATAAAAAATTGGTTAAAAAAATTATTAGATTAAACAAAAAACTCTCAAAACCCTGCTTTTGGGAATCTGAAAAAGTGATTGATATTATTTTTGCTTATCTTAAAAAGGCTTCAGACTCAATTACTGATCCTGAATTAGAAAAACTTGTAAAAAATTTTGAAACAGACAAAATTGAAGCAGCAAAAAATTATTGGAATCAGGTAATAAAAGGGGTAGAGGAAGAATTGAAAAAATAAAACTTTTTAAGAAAGGAGGTGAACCGAATGAATAACTGGAACGGAGGATCTCGTGAGAAGGTTGATGTCCATTATGGCGGTCCTACAGAAGAGTTCATGAGAACTGTTCAGCGAATAATAGTTCAACAGCCGGATTACA
>CAZICA010000002.1:0-45620 GCA_964537705.1 uncultured Candidatus Saccharibacteria bacterium | reverse complement strand
ATAAAGGCCTTTTTTATTTGAATTAAATTTGATATAATAAAATGTTTTAGGACATTAACAATTAAAAAGATCAAAAATTGCTTTAAGAAGTATTGACAAAGCAAAGGAATTTGGACTAATTGATGAAGTAATTTAATGGACTTTTCTAAAAAGGAGGTGATAAGAAAATGAAAATTGAGATTGAGATTAATATTGATAAGGAACTAGAGAAGATAAAAGAAGGAATGAAAGAACTGATAAATGATATTCTAGAAAGATTGAGTCCAGTTGAGCAACAGAAAAAATTTGTGAACAAGCTGTTTAATTTAATAACAGATCAATTAAAACTCTCTGAAAATGAAAAAAAGAAATGGAAGAAAATATTAGGAGGTGAAAAGAAATGATTTTGCTAGGTTTTCTAGCCTCTCTAGGAATAGGATTTTATATTATAATTGTTCATTCTCGAAGAAATTTTAAAAGAATTAAATGGCCCTGGCTGATTTTTGCTTTCTTTATTTGGGCTATTAATTTTTTTCGATATTGCATTAAAGATTTTCCTTATCTTCTTCCAGCAGAAGTTCCTGAAATCACAGAATCTACTTATCTAGATCCTCAACATTTTTTTGTTATTGAAATTCCAAAAGGATGGCTACTAACCAGAAGGGGAACCGAAACAATTCTCCAATCTCCTGAAAGAACCTTTATTGTCACATTAACACACCTTCCATTTGTAGAAGGATTTGAAGGAATTTACGAAAGTGAGGAATTCATTAACGGATTCTTAAATGGGCTTATTGAAGGTAAAGAATTTAAGGCGCTTATAAAAAATAAAGATTTTGTATTAGAAAAAAGTTCCTGGCAATATAAAGGAGATGGAGTTGAATTTGTTATTGTTGGAAAAATGAAACCAGAAAATAAAAAAGGAGTATCTCAATATATTTCTCGAGCATTTATGTACTTTTTACCTGAAAATCGTTACGCATTCTATCAATTCTCTATGGAAACTCCTATCGAATCGTTTGAGCAAGCCAAGCCTTATTTCCAACAAATTACTGACTCTTTTGCTTATATAGGAAGAAAATTAGCAATAGGGGAGGAGAAAGAAAAACATCAAGCAGGAATTTTTGTAGGATATTTACTAGGAACTATTTTATTCATGGCAGGACCTTATCTGTTTTTTAATTTTCTAATAGTAAAAATAAAAGAGAAAGGTATCAAAGGAGTCATTTGACTCCTTTTTTATTTTAAAATTTGAGGTTATAATAGAATCATGAATGAACAAATAAAATCTATTTACGAAGACAAAAATATTTTGGTAATCAATAAACCAGCTGGAATAAAAACTGAAGAATTTAAAAAATTAAGAAACCAACAATTTGAGCTAGTTCATAGATTAGATAAAGACACTTCAGGCGTTTTAATTCTTGCAAAAAATAAAAAAACAAAAGACCTACTTCAAAAACAATTTAAAGAAAGAAAAGTAGAAAAAAATTATTTAGCTTTGATTTTAGGAGAAATAAAACCAAAATCAGGAACTATAGATCTTCCGATAATCCGATCTAAAAAAGATCCTAGAAAAAGAACAATTGGTCCTTCAGGAACAGGTAGAAATGCAATAACAAGTTATAAGACTCTTAAATTATTTAAAATTGACGATGAAATTTTATCTCTTATTGAAGCTAAACCAATCACAGGTCGAACTCACCAGATAAGGGTTCATCTAAAAGCTTGGGGAAATCCTATAATTGGAGATCCGCTCTATAATAGTAAAATTTCTAAAAAGATCAGTACAAAATTAGATCTTTATCGACAATTTTTACATGCAAAAGAAATAAAAATCTTAAACATGGTTTTTCGCGCTCCTTTACCGGCTGATTTAAAAAAGATCTTAAAATGTCTCCATCCTATTTAAAATTAAAAAAAGATCAGCTAAGAAAAAGAATAAAAAAGCTTTACAAACTGATGGAAAAATGCGAGATTTGTCCTCGAAATTGTGGTATAAATCGGCTTAAAGGAGAACTTGGCTTTTGTAGAGTAGGGAATAGGGCAGTAGTCTCTTCTTATTTTCCTCATTTTGGAGAAGAAAAAGTTCTTGTAGGTAAAAATGGTTCAGGAACTATATTTTTCACTCATTGTAATTTAGCTTGTAATTATTGTCAGAATTTTGATATCTCTCAATTAGGTTTAGGAAAAAAGTTGGATAGCAAATCTTTGGCAGAAATTATGCTTGATCTTCAATCTGAAGGGGTTCATAATATAAATTTAGTCACCCCAACGCCTCATGTGCCATTTATTCTAGAAGCTCTTTCTTTTGCTATAGATAAAGGTCTTAAATTGCCTTTGGTTTATAACACAAATGCTTATGATTCTGTTGAAGTTTTAAAATTATTAGATGGAATCATTGATATCTATTTACCAGATTTCAAATATGCTGATCCTAAAATAGCTAAAAAGTATTCTCTTGCCTCTGATTATCCTCAAGTAGCTAAAAAGGCAATTTTAGAAATGTATCGCCAAGTCGGAGATCTTATAATAGAAAATCATCTAGCAGTAAAAGGGCTTTTAATTCGTCATTTAGTACTTCCAAATAATCTAGCGGGAACTAAAGAAATTATGAATTTTATTGCCAAAAAGATTTCGAAAAATACTTTTGTTAATTTAATGGCTCAATACAGACCTTATTATAAAGCTTTTGAGGATCCAAATTTAAGAAGGCCTATTACTGAAAAAGAATTTATAAAAGCTCTTGAATTTGCTAAAAAAGCTGGTTTAAAAAGAATTTATTTTTAACTTGTTTCCTTGGTTAAATTGTATTATAATAAAGAAAAATTTTAGAAAAAACGTCATGAGAAAAAACCTTTGGATTACAATTTTTCTTATTTTATTAGGAGTGATTCTTGCTGGACTGATAGATTGGCCAAAAGGTCCTGATATTGATTTTACTTTATTTGGAAAAAGATTTTATAAAGAATTAAAACTCCATCAAGGACTTGATCTTCAAGGAGGAACCCATCTCTTTTTCGAAGCCGATCTATCAAAAATTTCTCCTTCAGAAATAAATTCTGCTTTAGAAGGAGTAAAAATGGTAATTTCTCGAAGAATCGATGCCTTAGGAGTAGCCGAACCTGTTATTCAAGTTGTTTCTAAAAAGGGATTAATAGTAGAACTTCCAGGAATCAAAGATGTTGACAAAGCAATAGAACTAATTGGGCAAACAGCTCAATTAGAATTTAGGGAAGCTATTTTAGATAAATCTATCGATAAAAATAACAATATAATATCGTTTAATTATGATGATTGGAAAGATATTGGCCTGACAGGAGCAAATTTTAAAAAAGCTACAGTTATCATAAATCCAAGCACTCAAAAACCAGAAATAGCAATAGAATTTGATAAAAAAGGAGGGGATATATTTAAAGAAGTAACCTCAAGAAATATAGGGAAGCCTTTAGCAATATTTTTAGATAAAAAAATTCTTTCTGCTCCTACAGTTCAAACAGCAATTACCGAAGGGAAGGGAGTAATAACAGGTGATTTTTCGCTTGATCAAGCCAAAAAATTAGAGATTCAACTTAATGCAGGAGCTTTGCCAGTTCCAATTAAATTAATAGAGCAAAGAAATATAGGACCAAGCTTAGGAAAGGAATCAGTTCAAAAAAGTTTAATCGCAGGATTGATTGGGTTGCTGTTAGTGGCAATTTTTATGATTGGGTATTTTAGATTTTTAGGATTTGTTGCAGATGTTGTCTTATTAATTTATGCTTTGATAGTCTTAGCTTTGTTCAAATTAATTCCTGTAACTTTAACTCTTGCAGGAATAGGGGGATTTATTCTTTCGATTGGAATGGCTGTTGATGCTAATATTTTAATTTTTGAAAGAATAAGAGAAGAATTAAAAAGGGGAAAAAGTCTTGCTTCAGCAATAGAATCTGGTTTTACAAATGCTTGGAATTCTATTCGAGACGGAAGTATTTCTAGTCTAATTACTTGTCTCATCCTATGGAAATTTGGCGCCAGTTTAATCAAAGGATTTGCTCTAACTTTGGGTTTAGGAATTTTAGTATCTTTGCTATGCTCGATGATAATTACAAAAACGTTTTTAAAAATTTCTATAGGAACCTGTTTTGCTAAATTAATAGAAAAATCAAAATGAGAATAATCGAAAATAGTAAAATTTGGTTTTCAATTTCCTCGCTAATAATATTAGCAGGCCTTGTTTCTTTGATTTGTTGGGGACTTAATTGGGGAATCGATTTTAAAGGTGGTTCTTTAGTTGAATATCAAGTTAAAAATCTAAAATTTGAGGAAATAAAGGATATAATTTCTTCAACAATTTCTGATGCAACAATCTCAAAAACCAAAAAAGATTCTATTTTAATCAAAAGCTCAACTTTAGAGAAAAAGCCATTTGAAGAATTAAAAAGAAAATTAAAGGAAAAAAATGCCAAAGTAGAAGAAATAAGATTTGAAACAGTTGGTCCTGCAATCTCTAAGATATTAATTAGAAAAGCTATCTGGGCCCTTCTTTTAGTAAGCTTTTTTATAATTTTATATATTGCTTGGGCATTTCGAAGTGTACCAAAGGGAATATCTTCTTGGAAAATGGGATTTTCGGCAATCATAGCATTAGTTCATGATGTACTGGTAGTTATTGGTCTTTTTTCTATCTTAGGACACTTTTCTAATATAGAGATAGATTCTTACTTTATAACTGCACTTTTAACTATAATAGGATTTTCTGTATATGATACTATTGTGGTTTTTGATAGAATAAGAGAAAATCTAAAATATTCTAATCAACCATTTCCTTCTTTGGTAAATAAAAGTATTATGCAAGTAATCACTCGTTCTCTTAACACATCTTTTACAACCTTGCTAGTTTTATTTGCTTTATTTTTATTTGGTATATCAACTATTAAATATTTTGCTCTTGCTTTAATTATAGGCTTTATTGCAGGAACTTATTCTTCAATTTTTATTGCTTCTCCTATTTTAGTAATCTGGAGTTCTAAAAAATGACTTTAATCTTGCTTTTAATTGGACTTATTTTAGGTGTGATTATAGGACTTTTTTCTCCTATTTCTATTCCGGCAGAATACGCTCGATATACTGCTGTAGCGATTTTAGCTTTGATTGATTCAATAATAGGAGCAATAAGATCGGACATTCAGAAGAATTATTATACCTCAGTATTTTTATCCGGATTAGTGTTTAACATGCTCTTTTGTGCTGGAATAGTTTGGTTTGGAGACAAATTAGCTCTTGATCTATATTTAGCAGTAATTATTGTTTTAATGATAAGAATCATGCAAAATGTAGCTATCATTAGAAGATTTTATATTTTGAAATTATTTAAAAAAATTCCTGAAAAAGACAGGAGAGAAAGTATTTTTGATAGAAGATATGACGGAAGTTATTAGTCGCATAACATACATTGTGCGACAAGCAATATTTCTATTCCCTATAAAAGAAACGGGCTAAACCCCGTTATTTTTGATATTTAACTTGCAAATATAACTTAAAAATTAAATATTCTTTTTGTTTTTCAGAAAGAGAGCTCCATATCAATTTTGTTAAACGTTCTATTTCTTCGTCTTCCTCTTTAGGTAAAAGAAAATGAAGAATCTCATGAATTAGCGTTTGGGCTCGTTCTTCATCATTCTGCCTAAAATCAATTTCGATAAGTTCCAACTGGTCTGATTCAAATCCGTTTAGTTCCCCTAATACTCCTTTCTTTAATTTTTTAAAAACAACAATAGGATCCTTCTCTCTTATAAATTTCAAAACTCTTTGGTAAAGATATTTAGGATCTTTTTTCACTTTTTATCACCTCTTGATCTAACAAGCTCTATAAGAACTAATAGATTAGTAAAAGAAAAAACAGCGATAACCAGAATTAATAACAAATTTGATAAAGTCATCAGAGATCACCTCCTTTTAAAGAGCTAAATAAACTAAAAACTCCAAATAAACTCACTCTGATCTAAAGGGTCGTTTGGAACGCAATCTGGTATTATTACAGAATTCCAATCAATTTTAATATAATTTTCTGGATTTAAAGCTAAAAATTTCCCATTAGGGAGCAATTTATCAAGTTCAAAATGCAAATGGGGATTAAAAGTTCCAGTATTTCCTACCTTTCCTATAACTTGACCTGCTTTTACTTTCTGGCCCTTTTTAACCAAAATTTTTGCTAAATGGCCATAGGTGGTTCTAAACCCCCCATGATCAATTATAATAGTTTTTCCTATAAATTCTCCAGTAAAAATAACTTTTCCAGAAGCTGCAGCTACAACTTCAAGTCCATATCGAGCAGAAAAATCAAGTCCATTATGTCTCCCTCCCCAAATCTCATAAGAAGGATTTAATCCCTTCCCTACACATTCTAATTTTCCAAATCTTCCATAGATAAACCAGGTATCATTTTCTCCAGCTAGAAATTGATTGTTTTTTACTCCAAAATAAATAATCCTCTCCCCTACCTTCAATGGGATAAGCTTAACTTCTTCATCTACTTTTTTATAATTTTCCCATCTAGAAGGAACATTAAAAGGAATTTGTAATTTGATATTTTCAATTGAAGATTTTGCTTTTGCCTTTGTTAGCAAAGGGTTTAAAAAAAACCCTAAAAGAAAAATTAAAATGAAAATCAAGCAAATTTTAAGAAAGATTTTTCTCATATACAATATTATACAAAAATTTTATCTCTAAGTCAATTAAATTTCGCATTTTAAAGCCAAAATAAAAAACCTCACCATAAGGTGAGGTGAAAGAAAAAAAATCATCTCATTGCCTCACATACTAATTTCCTACATCCTGCAGCTGGTACTTTAATTTTAGTTCCAGCAGGGATTCTGCGATGGTTAATTTTTCCTTCCAAGTTCCACTCAGGTACTTCTATTTGATTTGCCCAACAAATTAATTTTGAAAGAGTTAAAACTTCTGCTAAAGAAAGTTTTTCTTTTGCATAATAGATTACTTTCTTCCATATGCAACTTCCATACTCTAAAGTAAATGTTCCTCCTTTTTTAGATTCGGGCAATTTAATCTCAACTGGTTCTGATTTTGTAACTTCTTTTTGGGTCTCAACTACTTCCACCTTTTCCTCTTCTGGAATTAAAGGCCGACTCTCCTTCTTGCAGCTTTTGCTAACAAAAAACATGAAGATCAAAAACCCCAAAGTCAACCCAATCCCTACCAGCCACTTCCGAAGTTGGTTTTCGTTCTCCAAATAAATTCACCTCCTTTCTTTTAGATTTTTAAAGTTTAACTTTTATTTAAATCAACTACTTCCCCTTCTTTTAATACTTCTTTTTCTAGCTCTTCCTTTTCACTGTATTTTGGTCTATACCAAACTTCTCCTCTTATATCTACTATTTTTTCAAATTTTTCTTTTTCTATTTTTCTCTCAGGAACAATCGGTTCAGCCCATTTTTTAATTGCCTCCTCAATTTCCTCTCTTGGTCTGGTATATCTTTCTCTCGAAGCTTTTATAATTTCATCTTTGTACCCAAATTTCTTAGTTGGTAAAGGTAAAGTAGTAGCTGAAAATGCTGGGGTGGTGACTCCATCTACAGCTAATTTAATATAGATGTGATATTTATCTAAATTAATAAGATCGTTGGCATCAAAAACAGGCTCGAATTCTTTTTCAAGGAAAGCAGCATCCTGAGGGCCAACTCTGAAAGAAATTATAGTTCCAACATTTCCAAAAATAGCATCTCTTACCTTATCAGGCATTTGAGCTATATACTGATTTGCTAAGGCTAAATTTAATCTATACTTTCTAGCCTCTGAAAGAATGGTAGCAAAAGCCTCAGTAGCAAAATTTTGAAACTCATCTACATAAAGATAAAAATCAACCCTGTCTTCTTCTGGAGTATCTATTCGACTCATTGCCGCAAGTTGGATTTTTGTGATTATCATCGCCCCTAATAAAGCAGCATTATCCTCCCCTATTTCTCCTTTGGCCAATTTCACTAGTAAAATTTTCTTGTTATCCATTGCTTCTCTGATATTAAAGGTAGATTCTGATTGACCAACTATATTTCTAATAGTGGAAGTAGAAAGAAATTGTCCTACTTTATTCTGGATTGGTGCTATTGCCTCGGTTCTAAATTTCTGATCATAGGATGCATATTCTTTTATCCAAAAATCTCTGATAACCGGATCTAAAATATGTTTTACCACCTCTTTTCGATAATCTTTATCTGTAAGCATTCTATTTATTCCTAAAAGAGTTGCTCCTGGATAATCTAAAAGTGCTAAAATAGTATTTCTCAAAATATATTCTAATCTTGGTCCCCAGGATTCAGCGAAAATCTTTTTGAAAATTCCTACCACTCCAGAAGCAACAATTCCTTTAAAATCATGAGAAACATCTTGAAGTAAATTAAATCCTATTGGATATTCCCTATCCCCTGGTCGGAATAAAATTACGTCTTGGATTCTTTCTTTAGGAATATAATCCAAAAGTGTATCGATAAACTCTCCATGAGGATCAACAACCCCAACGCCTCTTCCTGCTAAAATATCATTTATAACCATGTTCTCAAACATAGTCGTCTTCCCCATCCCGGTTTTTCCAATCACATAGATATGCCTTCTTCTATCATCTGTCTTTATTCCAAATTTATGTTTAGCGTGTCGGAAATCTGTTTGGGCAAAAACAGTCAATTCTTCAGCAGGAACACTTCCTTCAATTGGTAAATTAGAAGGAGGTTCTCCTTTTTTAGCCCCTGCCCAAACAATATTTGGGGTCTCAACGGTAACATTTGGCAAATGATAAATAGAAGCAAGCTCTTCTATATTTAATACAAATCCCTTATCAACAAATACCCTTCCTTTATAATCTTGTAAAAAAGAATCTTGATTAAACAAGAATTTTCCTGCAGTAAATCCATTTAAATTAGCGATATTAAATTGCTTGAAAGCGCCAACAACTGAAGAAAGCTTTGTTTTCATTGTTAAAGGATCTTTATCTGAGATCAAAAGCAATCTAATTTTGACTTCAAAACCTAATTTTGTTGCTTTATCTTCAATAGCTTTTATAGCCTGCTCGACAGGCCCGGGTAATTTTTTCTCTTCCGGAGCTTTAGAAGGAGGAGCTACTACTAATTTTGCTAAAGAAATCAAAAATTTTATAAATCCTATTAAAATACCTAATTTCCTCCCCCCTATCCTACCTTGTTTTAAAGCATTGATATAAGCAATACTTCTTGCCTGCCAAGAATCATCACTTGGCCTTGCCAATAGTTGAACCCATACTTGCTCTGATTCATCAAGTTTTCCTAAAACAGCTGTTATTCCTGCCAAGGGATCTACTTCGAAATTTGAAAATGTTTTAATAGGATAGAATTCTGGTTTGGTTAATAAAAGTTCTGTGCCTATAAAATTTAATTTTTCCGGCTTAAAAGACTCTGTATAATCATCAACCTCAGAAATTTCCACTGTTGGATATTGAGCATAAATTTGTCCTTCTACAAAATCTCTTAAATGAACTGGTGTATGAACATAGAATCTTATAAATTTATTTACTGAAACAATTTCAAAACTTATGTGCTCTTGGAAACTTCCTTCTCTAAGCCTTTCTTTCAAAGGTCTGAAAATTCCATGAAGAGAAGCAAACATTAACTCTGCTGCTAAAGGAGATTTTTCATTGTTTTTAGGAACTTGAATTAATAAAGTAGTATATTTTTGAGCCTCAAGCCACTTTCTTTTCCTTCTATATTGATATGCATTAAAAATAAGGATAAACACAATTATCCATCCAGCAACTAGAAATAAATAACCCAGAAATTGGAAAATTTGATGTATAACTTCAGACATTTTAATATTCCAAAATATAATATCCTTCAGGAGTTCTTTTAAACTTTGGATTTGCTTGTAGGTTCACTAATATAGTGGTTCTTTTTACTTGTCTTGTTTTAAGAACTTCTTGAATTATTTCTTCCTTAGAAAGAGGTCTGTTTGCTTCCTTTAAAATTTTTTCAATTACTTCTGGCACCGTTCCCTTTTCTAAGCCCCATTCTGAAAGGCCATAAATTCCTCTTCCAATTAAAACAAATCTAGGATCAGCTATTAACTCATTATGAACCGTTTGAACTGTTACTGATTTTTTATCAAAATTATGATTTTTTATAGCCTCTGCAATTTCTCTAAAATGCATGGGTTTCTTAATCCGAGAAAGAACAAAATAAGCTTTGTCTCTTATTGTTTTTGGATTAACCAAGGGCCAAGAAATTAAACCAACTTTTCCTTCGGGTGTTTTTTTAATCGGAGAAGCTATATCTACACATCCTCTTAGAAGTTTTTGAGTTAATCTAGGTTTTTGAGGATGGGATTTAAAATTATCTTTCTTTAGTAATTTTTCAATTAATTCTTTTGGTGTTAAAATTTTTTTCTCTTCCTCTAAAATATTTATAAGCGCTTGAACAATTTCTTTAAGCAAATCTTCCTCAATTGAAGAAAGTCGCCATCCTTCTCTAAATAGATCATTTTCTTTAATTTTAGAAAGTTTTTCTTCCAATACTAAAAGAAACCTAGTAATTTGAGCATAAAGATCTCGTTTTGTTTGCTCTATTTCACTAAATAAAAACTCCATTAAATCTTTATCTGAAACCACCCCTCCTTTATCTTGAATCACAGCAAGTAAAATTTGAGAAACTGGCCCAAATATTTCTTTAGCGTCTTTTTTAATCCTTTCTAAAGATGCTTCTTCAATCTGACGAACTCTTTCTCTGGTTATACTAAAACTTTCCCCTATCTGAGCTAGGGTTTGAGGTTTGGCTCCGTCAAGACCATATCTTTTTATTATTACCTCCTGTTGACGAGGTTTAAGAACTGCTAAAATATTAGTGAGAAGAGCCATAAGGTCTTCTTTTATCAAAATCTCTTTTCTGTTCATTTTTTACTCCTTATGTATTAAGTATATCACAAAAAACCTTTTCTTGTCAAGAAAAAAAAGTAAAATTGGCTTGCCAAAAGAGAGTGCTAGATTATTTGACCGGATTCGGGGCTCATAAAGAAAAACTCAACCAAATAATGGTTCAGTTAAAAGTTTAATTTAAATCAAAAGAAGCTGATCTTTAAGTTTGGACTAATATGATTTACGCCCTAGAGCAGCTAACAAATTTTTCTTTTGCTATAACCTTTTGTTGTCTTTTTTTATAAAATATACAACTCGGATTAGACCCAAAAATAGAACCTGTAATATGATAGGCTCTAGCCCGGCACCCCCCACAATAATTAGCATACTCGCAAGATCCACATGCAGTATTTTCTCTATAAGCAACTTTATTTAATAATTCAGAATTTTGCCATATATGCTTTAGACTATCCCTTTTTAAATTTCCTAAAACAATTTCTGGAATAAAAACACAAGGGGTTACATCTCCGTTAGGTTGCAAAGCACAATAAACTCTTCCAACTCCACATCCTCCAATATATTTGGCAATAATTTTTCCCATCTTGGCTCTTTTTTTATCTTTTGAGATAAACGAATAATGAAAAAAAGAAACTCCGCCACATTCTGCCATTTTCCTTCCAAGTTGAGGAGCAATAGAGACAACGGGTATCCCACCTTTCAGATATTGCTTATAAAGGATGGTTAACATTTTTTCTTTTTCTAAAGGAGAAAGATCTAGTTCTCTTAGTCCCTTTCCCCTTCCCACTGGAATATAAGAATAAGCAGTGAAAGAACTACAACCTAAATCCCTGGCAAAGTTAATTATATCTTCAAGTTCTGAAAGGTTCTGTTTAGTCACCGCAGTATTTATTCCTACTTGTAAATTTTTATATTGTAATGCTGTTTTTATTCCTCGGATTGTTCTTTCCCAGGCTCCTTCCATACCTCTGAATTTATCATGTTTCCTCTTATCTAAACTATCTAAACTCACAAACAGAGCACAACTTTGAAACTCTTGAGATAACCTAGGTGCAACTTCTTCTAAAATAGTTCCATTAGTAGCCACGCTTATATGAATTTTTTGATTAGCCCTCTTTGCCACTTCCCAGAAATCTTTGTGAATTAAAGGCTCTCCTCCAGAAAAAGCAAGAAAGGAAACACCACCTTCAATCAATTGATCTACCACTTTAAATTTCTCTTCTAAAGTCAATTCTTCTTTAAAAATTTCAGTATGGGAACCAGCATTCTGATAACAATGTTTACAATTTAGATTGCAGGAATTAGTAAAATTCCAAACCACTAAAGCGGGCATTTGCAATCTTGGAGGAAATATTCCTAAAGAATAACTTTCTACAATATTTATTAAAAGTTCTTGATAATATCTTTTGTTTAAAACCTCTTTTATTAACCGAGGCTCTATCTTCAGTTTTTTCGCTAAAAGATTGATTAAAAAATTATTTTTCCCCCAAGTTTCCAAAAGCCTTTCTAATTTCGACCTATCTTTAGCTTTTCGGGTAAGATAATTTGCCAACTTTTTAAGAATAAAATTTCCGATTTTTCTATATTTTTCTTCTTTCATCCAATTACTCCTTAAAATCAGTTAATCGATCCTAAAAGAAAAGCGATAATTTGATCTGGTATTTTCGCTAAATTTATTTTTTTGTTAAAGAAAGAATATTCCAAAAGAAGTCCATTCATCATTCCAATAAATAAAGAGGTTAAAAATCTGATATCAACTTTTTTGGTTAATTTTTTACTTTCGAGTGCTTCTTCAATCACTGATTGAACTAGATTAATAATTCGTTCTTGTGATTGGGAAATACACTTTGTTATCCTGTCAGTTGGGGCCCCTCTTAGCATTAATGCTCTGATAAAATTTTTTTCTTTAAGACCAAAGTTTATATAATTTTCGATTAATTTGCGTAATTTTTTATAAGCGGTATCTTCTTTTAATGCTTGAGTAATAGTTGAAATTAAATCATTAAATACATTATCAAGTACCTTCTCATAAATCTCTTTCTTACTGGTAAAATGATAATAAAGCGCTGCTTTGGTAATATTTAGCTTTTTAGCAATATCACTCATAGAAACGCCAAGATAGCCAAATTTTGAAAAAAGTTGGCGGGATGTTTTAATAATATAATTTTTAGTGTTTTGGATAATATCTGTTTGTTTAATAAACCTTCCCATGTTTAACTTACCGATCGGTAAGTTAATTTTATCAATATTAATAAAAAGCTGTCAAGAAAAAAGTAATGCGCAATAACTTGTGTTCTAACTTATCTTGATTATTCCAAGAAGGCCCATGCAAAATGGAAAAGTTTTTTAGATTGCTTCATTCTTTTTAGAAAAATTTCAAATTACCCGAGGTGTCCGGAGTGACCCTGCCCGTGTGGTTTTAATTTCAAAAACAAAAATCCGAGGAAAACCTCGGAATTTATTTTAAACTATTCTGGATCATTTTCTTTAAATTTTTCTTTAAATTCTCGGTTAAATTTTTTATCTCTTCTGGATCTATTTTAGAAGGAGGAAGAGGTACAAATTCTTTCTTTTGAAGTTTTTCATTTATTTTTTTCTGAAGCGCGACTTTCCAAGGATACAAAGTAAGATCAGGATCAAATTTTCTTTTTGCTAATTTAAAGAATACATCTTTTCCATACTCTACTAACTCGGAAGGTAATTCTATCTCTTTTAACTCAGGATGACAAATGGAGTCAATTTCGTTAAAACTTGCTAAAACAAGAATTCCTAATTTAATTCCTAATTTAGAAGTAATAAACCCTCTGTAATAGCTTTTTGAAAGAAGAAAATCAACAACCAAACTCATCCCTTCTTCTGCCAAAATTCTCTTTAAAAGTTCTATCCTGCTAACTCTTCTCGTTTCCGAGTATCAGGAACCAAAGCATATAACTCCTTTACAAAAACAAAATTAATCTCTCCAAAAATGATATTAACTGTTCTTATCTTATCTTTTGGAGGAAACTCTTTCTCTATTTCTTTTCTTTCATTTTCTTTCAGCTCTATTATTTTATCTTCGATTAAATAAACTTCTTTTAAATCTTTATTTTTCAATTCTTTCTGACAATTAGGACAGAATAAAGCTTCTTTTACTTCAACTTCTTTATTACACTTTGAACAAATCCACTTTGGCTCTTTATAAGTATAGGTCTTTTTCACTTCTTTTTTACAATTTTTACATAAAAATACCTTTCTTGGCTCTTGAGAGCAACTCTTATGAATCTGTCTTAATTGGGGCAGTTTTTTCTCCTCGAACAAGGGAAAAATCTTTACTGGTATTTCGATCTCCCCTACTTCTAACTTGGTCTTTCTTATCGCTTTCAATCGAAATCACCTCCTTTTCTTTAAATTTTTAAGGTAGATATTCTATTTTATCCAAATTTTTAAAAATCTTCAACCCTCGATCAAAGGAACAAAAGCAAAACCAGGAAATTCTGTTTCCTTAAAATTTTCTTTATCTATCTTTTCTAATAAAAATATACTACCATTCAATGGTGTAACTATCTTTCCTCCTATTTTTAATTGCTTTTTCCAAGCTAAAGGAACTTCTTTTGCCATCGCCCCTGAAAGAATTTTATCAAAGGGTGCCTTTTCCTCAAGTCCTTTTGAACCGTCCTTACAAAATACCTCAACTCTTTTTTTCTTTATAAAATTATATTTTGCTATGTTTTTCTTTCCAAATTCTGCTAATTGAGGAATCCGCTCGATTGCATAAACCTTACCTTTTTCTCCTACGCAATAAGCTAAAAGAGCACTAGTCCATCCTGATCCAGAACCAATATCCAAAATCTTTTCCCCAGGCTTTGGATCTAAAAGTTCAAGCATAAAAGCAACAGTTAAAGGTTGGGAAATTGTCTGTCCAAAACCAATTGAAAGAGGAATATTTTCATATGCTGATTCTATTTCTTCTGCTGGGACAAAATCTTTCCGATCGATTTTTTTAAAAGCATCAATTATTCTTTTTGTATGAAGATAGCCCCCTTCTATTAATTCTTGGATTAAAATTTCTTTTTCTCCCATGGCTCTATTATATGATATAATTATTTAAAATGCTAATCCTTTTAGAAAAAATTAATAAAAATTTTAAAGGAAATCTTCTAAAACCTCCTTCTCTTTGGTCTTTTCATTTTTTTCTCCTTTTTTCTATTGGGATCTTTAACATCCTTATTGAGCATCTCCTAAGATTAACCAATCAGAAAATTTTCTATCTAAATTTATTCCATCTTTTTATTTATTTTCTAATCCCTTTAATTTATTTTTTAAAATGGTCATTTAAAGCTATTTTCTTTTATCTGGCTTTAATTATTGTTTTTTTAACAGGATTTTATAAACCTTTTTTGTTTCTTTTAATCCCTTTTCTTATCTTTTCTTTAAAAATTGAAGAATTAGGACTTAATTTTAAAAATTTTTTTCTTTCCCTTTTTGGAGGGATTTTTGCTGGTTTTCTTATTTTAGGCCATTTAATTTTTGTCCTTGCTCTTTCTTCCACTTATTCTCCTCAACCTTTTTCCTTCACCTATCTTCTAAGTTTTTTTCCTCTGGAAGCAGGATTTGGTTCTTTGGGAATGGAATTATTTTTTAGAGGTTTTTTATTTCAAAATTTTTTAAAAATTGGTTTCAAATTTTGGCAAGCTACTCTTCTTTCTACTATTTTATTTATCGGGCCATTTTTAACAAATCCTTTATTTACAGATCGTTTTGAAATTATGATTGCAACTATTTTTTACTTATTAATTATGGGTTTTTTCTTCTCTGGTATTATTCTTAAAACAAAAAATCTTATCGGATGCTATATTGGAAATCTAATTATCACTTGTTTTAGATACTTTTTAATATGGGAATAAAGGATTTTTACAAATTTTTCTTCCTTTCTTGTTTATTCATTTCTATCACCTTTTTAATCTATAAAGTTGAACTTTTAAAATTTCCTTATTTTTATCTTTATAGAAATTTATTCTTTCTCCCAATTATCCTTTCTGGTTATTTTTTTGGACTAAATGGGAGTCTTTCTATTTCTCTTTTAGCTTCTTCTTTATACTTTCCTCTTCTATTAATCCAGATCCAAAAAAGAGCTCCTTTTTCCTTGGATTTATTTGTAACTTTAATCCTCTTTTTATTAATAGGACTCACTTTTGGAAAAATAATTGACAAAGAAAGAGAACAAAAATACTTGCTCACAAAGTTAGCAGAAATTAATCGTGCTCTTAAAGGGATCCTTAAAATAGATAAAATTATTGATGAATTTTTAAACCAACTTTTCCTTATATTTAAAGCAAAAAGAATAACAATAATTTATAAAAAGGAGGGTTTCAGTAAATTTTTTCTTAAAAGCAAATCCGAAATAGAAGATAAATTTTTAAAAAATTTAATTCTACCAAAAAATTCTATAGCCGCTTATCTATTAGAAACTGGCAATCAAATTTATTCTCCAAGTTTAATTAAAGACCCTCGATTTAAAATTTCTTTTCTTGAATTTAATTCCTTTATAGCAGTTCCTCTTATATTTAAAAATTTAAAAATAGGAACAATTTCTGTTGAACGCAATCAGCCATTTTCTTTAACAGATCTTAATTTATTAAGCGCTTTAGCGGATCAATTAACCATTTCAATTTTTAACACCAGACTTTATGAATTTGCTATTTTAGATGGCCTTACCAATCTTTTCACCCATCGAATTTTTCAAAAAAGACTATCTTATGAACTAAATTTTTCAGAGAAAAGACCATTATCTTTAATAATGGCAGACATTGATCATTTTAAAAAAATTAATGACACCTATGGCCATCCAGAAGGTGACAAAATTCTTAAAAAGATAGCCACTATTTTAACTCAGGAAATAAAAGAAGGATTTGTTGCTCGCTATGGAGGTGAAGAATTTGTTATCATCCTTCCTAACAAAGCTAAAAGAGAAGCATTTTTTATTGCTGAAAAATTAAGAAAGATATGTGAACGCGCTCCTTTCTATATCCAAGGAAGAAGAATTAAAGTGACACTCTCTTTTGGAGTAGCTACTTTTCCTTTAGATGCTAAAGATAAATCAAATTTAATAAAAGCATCAGATAATGCAATGTATAAAGCTAAAAAATCAGGAAGGAATAAAGTATGTTTAGCCTAATTAAAAAAATTCTCAAATTCTGCATGATTTTCATTGGCTATTCTTTAATTGTTCTTTTTTTACTTTCTATTCTCTTGTTAATTTTATTTGCTGCCTGTGGTTATCGATATAATTTTAAAGCAAAAAAAATTCAGAAAACAGGTATTTTAGATCTCTCATTTTATCCATCTGATGCAGAAATTTTAATCGAGGGGAAAAAAATTTATAAAAAGGAAAGACCTTGGCCTCTTACTTTATTTTATCCTGATAAAATTGTTCTATTTCCTGGGAATTATGAAATAGAAATTAAAAAAGAAGGGTTTTATTCCTGGAAAAAAGAAATTAAAATTCAAGAAGAATTGGTAACGAGAATTTCAAATATAATCCTATTCCCCAAAAATCTCTCCCCTACTTTAGTGCTTAAGGAAATAAATACATTTAAAATTTCTCCTGACTTTAAAAAACTTGCTTTTATTCCAAAATCAAAAGATTTAGAAGGTATCTGGCTTTTTTATTTAAGAGATGGGTCCCAATCAAAAATTTTCCCAGTAACTAAAACTCAATCAATTTACTGGGAAAAATTAAAATTAAATTCTTTTGAGAAAATTTTTTGGGAAAATTCTCGTTATTTAATTTTAAATTATCAAACTTTTTCTGTAAAAATTGACACATTTTGGCCCCAAAATTCTATCTTTCTTAAAGAAAAGATCCTTCCTCCAATAGATTTCTCCCAAGCACCACTTTATTGGAACAAAGAAAATGAACTTTGGATAATTAATCCTCAAACAAAAGAAAAAAAGCTTGTCTCAAGATTTAGTTATCCAATTCAGCAAGCTCTCTTTTATGATAAAAATCATATAATTTATGCAAATAAAAAAGAAATAAAGGTAATAGAAATAGACGGAGAAAATGAAATGGTTCTTACTCAACATCCTTTTTCTAATTTAGAATTATTTTCTTTTGATAAAGAAACAAAAAAATTAATTTATGGAAACAAAGAAAATATTTTTCTTCTTGATCTAAATTATTGAACAGGAAGAGTTTTCTTTAAAGGAGCAACATTTAAAGAAGGTGGAGGATCTATTTGTTTTGCTCTAACTACCAACCTTTTAAAGCTAGTTCCTAAAGGAGTACAAGTCATAAGAGTTAAAATTGGTTCAGAAGTAGGTTCCATTATAGAGAGATCTTTAGGATGAGTTATTTTTACTTCAAAAACTTTATAAGTGTATCTTATATGATTGTAATTAATATAAATTTCATCTCCTATCACCAATTTATCGAGTAAAGAAAATACATGATTATATTTCCCTTTAGCCCACCAATAATAGGAAGAATGTCCTGTAATAAAAACATTTCCTATCTCTCCTGGTAAAGCAGTCCCTTTATAATGAACCACCCCTTCTTTTAATTTTTCAAGAATTACTTTTTCATCGGTAGTATCTAAAAATATAATAGGTGCCTGAACACCAATTTTAGGAATAAATAGATAATTATTTGGAATAGCTGCTTGTTCTTTAGAAATATCAGGAAGTTTCCAATAGGAGGCGGCATCTTGTCCTTTATAATTTATAAAAAACCAGAATTTAATATTTTTATAAACCGCTGGAAAATTAATAGCTCCCCAAACAATTAAAAAAGAAAGTAAAACAGCAACAATAAATTTAAGGCTTTCAAGCCACATGCTAGAAAAAATATAAAACTCTCTTTTCAACCATAAAGGAATTTTCATTTGGTTTTATCCTAATCTTTGATATAATATGCAAGTAATTAAAACGTTTCAAATGGGCCCAAAAAATCTAAAAGAATATCAAAAAGTTGTAGGCAAAGATATTATAAAAAAAATTTTTCAAAAAATAAAGCCTATCTCAAAAAAACATTTGCTTTGCATTAGCTCTACCTATCGAGGGGGCGGTGTAGCAGAAATTCTTAATGCAATAGTTCCTCTTTTTAATGAATTTGGCTTGATGCTAGGTTGGAGAATTCTTCATGGTTCCGCAGATTTCTTTACAATCACAAAGATGCTTCATAATGGACTTCAAGGAGAAAAAATAAATTTAACCAACAAAAAGAAAAAAATTTATTTAGAAACAAATAAAAGATTCTCTACTTTTACTCACATAGATCATGATTTAGTTATTATCCACGATCCCCAACCTCTCCCCTTGATCGAATTCTACAACAAGAAACAGCCATGGATTTTTAGATGCCATGTCGACCTTTCAAATCCAACTCCTACAGTCTGGGATTATCTAAAAAAATTTATTAAAAAATATGATGGAATGATAGTTTCCAAAGCCGAGTATATTAAAAAAGATCTTAAAATCGAGCAAAATATTATCTATCCTGCAATAGATCCTCTTTCTTTAAAAAATAAAAAACTCCCCAAAAGTTTGATAAAAAAAATTCTTAAAAAATATAATATAAAATTAGAAAAACCTATAATTTCTCAGATTTCAAGATTTGATAAATGGAAAGATCCTCAGGGTGTAATTAAAGTCTTTGAACATGTAAGAGAAAAAATTGATTGCCAACTGATTCTTCTTGGATCCCTAGCTCCTGATGATCCTGAGGGTCCAGAAATTTTTGAAAAAGTTAAAAAGATGCGAGAAAAAAGCAAATATAAAGAAGATATCAAGCTTCTTTTAATTAAAAGTGATAAATTGGTAAATTGTCTTCAGACTGTATCTGAGGTAATAATCCAAAAATCAAAAAGAGAGGGATTCGGGCTTGTAATAGCAGAAGCTTTATATAAAGGAACTCCTGTTGTTGCCTCCAACGTTGGAGGAATTCCTCTCCAAGTTATAAACGGAATAAATGGATTTCTACATCAACCTGATGATAACACGGGTTTTGCAGAAAGTATAATAAAATTATTAAAAGACAAAAAATTAAGAAATGAATTAGGGAAAAATGGGAAAAATTATATTAAAAACAATTTTCTAATAACTCGATTAATGCTTGATTGGCTGGAAAAATTCAATACTTATTTAAAATGAATTGCAACCTGGGGAGCGGTTGCTGTAAAAAAAGATTAAAATTCGATTTAAATGATATAAAAAATTTAGTTGGAATAGGCAAGGTTATCTCAACAGCATTAATTGGCGAATTTATCTTTAATTAATCGCTTTCTCGAGAATTTAAGTGCAAATCGATGAGCCTCATCTCGAATTTGTTGAAAAAGAGGTTTTGATAAAGATATCAATTCCCTTAATTTTTTATTTACTCCTTTAATAATCAATCTATCCCCTGCTTTTCCTTTCGCAATTCCAATTATAGGAATAGAAATTTTAAGCTCATCTAAAATTTGTTTAACAGCATTTACCTGAGCAGGACCACCGTCTATTAAAATCAAATCTGGGAAAACCCATTCTTTGTGATTAAATCTTCGTCTGATTACTTCTTTTATTGCTCCTATATCATCTTTTGGTTTTGCATCTTTAATTTTAAAAATTCGATAATCTTCTTTTAAAGGTAATTTATTTTTAAAAACCACCATAGATCCATAAACCGCCTTTCCAGAAAAATGAGAGATATCATAACCTTCTATTTTTAAAGGGGTTAAAGAATCTTTTTCAAGATCTTGAAAGGTAAGTAAAGAACTATCTTCAATTTGTTTAAATAACTCCAATTTTTCTGGATTAAACTTTTTCAAACTTTCTAAACATTTGTTCTTTTTTCCCTCTAAAAATAGGATTAAATTTTTGATAATTTTTTGATAATCCTCTTTTTTTATTTTACCAATACAAGCTCCTGCACAAAGTCCTAATTGATAATAAAAACAAGGCTTTCCTTGATTCGGTTTATCACAATAAGGAAAAATTCTCCTTATTAAATATAAAAACTTTTTGACTACAGACCAACTCTGGTAAGGACCAAAAATTTTAATGTCTTTTAAAGGATATTTTTGAATCTCTTTCTTTCTAATTATTAAAGGAGAAGGAAAAGGATCTATTTTAAATGAAGGGATAATAATATAAACAAAGGAACGATCATCTTTTTCTCGAACATTAAATTTCGGCCAATGTGTTTTAATCAAATTCGCTTCTTTAACTAAAGCCTCCAGCACTGAATCTGTTTTAATAAAATCGATCTTTTTACTTTCTTCTAAAAGCATTCTCACTTTTTCAGAAGAAGAACTAAAATAACTTCTTACCCTATCTTTTAAAGAAGCTGCCTTTCCTATATAAAGAACCTCTCCCCCAACTCCTTTAAAAATATAGACTCCTGGAGATTTTGGAAGTCTTTTGATTTGAGCTTTCAAATCCATTTTATAAAATTTTACCCTAATTTGATCTATTTTTCAAATAAAAAGGATGCAAAAGCATCCTATAAATTTATTAAAATTAAAATCTCAAACAAAATTAGAGCTAAACCTATAAAGAAAATTCCTATCACTGTTAATTTTCCAGAAGAGGATTTTTGCCAACTTTCCCAAGTTTCTTTAATTATCATCCCTAAGATAGATAAGGAAAACAGAATTATAAATCCTTTGATCATTATTAAAAGTAATTCAATTGTTAAATTCATAAGGAATCACCCCCTTTTTAAGAATTAATAACTTGTTTCAAATATTTTCCTGTATAAGATTTCTCGCATCTTGCCAAATCATAGGGAGTCCCACAAGCAACAATTTCTCCTCCTTTTTCCCCTCCTTCTGGGCCTAGATCAATTATCCAATCAGCAGTTTTAATTACATGAAGATTATGTTCGATAACTATTACTGTATTTCCTCTATCAACTAATTGATGAAGCACTTTGAGCAGAGCTTTAACATCCTCATAATGAAGTCCTACTGTTGGTTCATCTAAAAGATAAAGAGTTCGGAAATTACTTTGTTTTATAAGTTCTCTAGCTAATTTAATCCTCTGAGCCTCTCCACCAGAAAGAGTGGTGGCACTCTGGCCTAACTTTATATACCCTAATCCAACATCTATTAAAAGCTTTAATTTTTCAGCAATTTGAGGAATGTCTTTGAAAAATTCATAAGCTTCCTCTACTGTTAGATCTAAAATTTCTGCGATATTTTTCTCTTTATATTTAATTTCTAATGTCTCTGAATTAAATCTTTTCCCATGACATATTTCGCATTCAACAAGTACTGAAGGAAGAAAATGCATTTCCACCAATTTATATCCTGCTCCCTCACATGCTTCACATCTTCCTCCTTTAACATTAAAAGAAAATCTAGAAGGAGAATATCCTTTAGCTCTTGAATCTTCAAGAGAAGCAAATAGTTCTCTAATTGGAGTAAAAAGTCCTACATAAGTTGCTGGATTAGAACGAGGAGTCCTTCCAATTGGAGACTGAGTAACCTCAATAACTCTTGAAAGATATTCATTCCCTTTTATTTGAGAAACATGATCTAAAGAACCTCTTTCTCGATTCAATATTTTTAAAAGATTAGTATAAATCACTTGAAACAAAGAAGATTTTCCGCTCCCAGAAACGCCAGTAATACATACAAATTTTCTTAAAGGAATTTCTACATTAATGTTTTTAAGATTGTTTAAATTACATCCTATCAATTTTAATTTCTCAGTTATATTTTTCCGAAGCGGAGGAATCTCGATTTCTTTTTCTTTATTAAGATATTGTAAGGTTAAAGAGTTTTTAGAATCTGATTCTAAAAGTTTTTTCACTTCCCCCTTTACAACAACCTCGCCCCCATGAATTCCTGCTCCTGGACCTAGATCAACTAGAAAATCGCTATTTTTGATGGTTCTTTCATCGTGTTCTACAATAATGACTGTATTACCTAAATCTCTTAAATTTTTTAAAATATTTAATAATTTTTGGGTATCTCGCTCATGAAGCCCTATTGTCGGTTCATCGAGTACATAAATAGCTCCCGAAAGTTTTGTTCCTATCTGAGATGCTAATCTAATTCTTTGGGTCTCTCCTCCTGATAAAGTTCCTGCTTCTCTATCTAAGGTCAAATATCCAACTCCTACTTCCTTTAAAAATTTCAATCTATAAATAATTTCTTCCAAAAGATCAAAGGCTACTTCCAGTTCTTTATCAGAAAGCTTCTCTACCAATTGATTAAAAAACAAAAATGCTTGGTCTATTGAAAATTTTGTTATCTCCCAAATATTTTTTTCTTCTATCTTCACTGAAAGAGCTTCTTTTTTAAGTCTTTTTCCTTTACATTGAGGACAAATTTTATCAGAATAAATATACTCCTTCCCTATTCCTCCACAAAATTCGCAAGCTCCGTAGGGGGAATTAAAGGAAAATAGACGAGGTTCGATCTCCGGAAAAGAAAATCCGTCTTTTGGACAAGTTCTTAAAGAAGAAAGTAAAACCTCAATTTGTTTTTTATTTTTTAAAAGAATAACATTAACTAATCCTTTTGAAAGATTAACAGCTAACTCCACTGATTCGAAAAGGCGAGATTTTTCTAAATCTTTTGTTTTAATTTTATCTACAATAATTTCTATAGTATGAGTTCTATATCTTTTTAGCTCGATTCTTTCATGAAGAGAAACGAATTCTCCATCAATTCTTGCTTCATCAAATCCTTTGTTTAAATAATCATAAAGCAATTGATAATATTCACCTTTTCTTCCAAAAACTACGGGAGAAAGAATGACAAGCTCTTCTGGTCCAATTTCTTTTTCTTTCTCAAAAATAACATTTACCATCTCTTCAATTGATAGTTTTTTTATTTCTTTTCCACAAATGGGACAAAATAGCTTTCCAATTCTAGCAAATAGAACTCTTAAATAATCATAAATTTCAGTCAAAGTAGCAACTGTGGAGCGAGGATTTGAAGAAAGTTTTCTTTGACCTATTGCAATTGCAGGAGAAAGTCCTTCTATTTCATCAACCTTTGGTTTCTTCATTTCCCCTAAAAATTGACGAGCATAAGGAGATAAAGACTCAATATATCTTCTTTGCCCTTCAGCAAAAATGGTATCAAAAGCTAAAGAAGACTTCCCACTTCCTGAAACCCCAGTAATCACAATAATTTTATTTTTAGGAAGATTTAAAGAAATTCCTTTTAAATTATGTTCTCTTGCATTTTTTATTTTGATAAATTCCATTTTAACCTCTGTCCACCTACGCAAGGGTAAAAAATTTATTCTTCTATTAATTCCTTTATCTCTTTTCTTATACTCTCTGGTTTAATTTTATGCTTTAAATTATATTCTAATTGAATTTTTCTTCGTCTTTTCACTTCTTCTACTGCCTTTTTCAAAGAATTAGTAATTTGATCAGCATACAAAATTACTTTCCCTCTTACATTCCTTGCAGCTCTTCCCATGGTTTGAATAAAAGAAGTCTCTGATCTTAAAAATCCTTCTCTATCCGCATCTAAAATTGCCACTAAAGAAACTTCTGGCAAATCAAGCCCCTCTCTTAATAAATTCACCCCAACTAAAACATGAAATTCTCCTTTTCTAAAATCAGTAAGAATCTTGGTTCGTTCTAAAGTTTTTGTCTCAGAATGCATATATTTTGAGGGAATTCCTTTATTATTTAAGAACATAGAAAATTCTTCTGCCATCTTTTTTGTTAATACATTTACAATTACTCTCTCCTTTCGCCCTAATATTTTTCTAATTTCTTCTAAAAGATCATCTACTTGGGAAATTTCATTTTCTTTATCATAAACTGGCCTTATTTCTATCTCTGGATCAAGTAAATAAGTGGGTCTAATGATTTGCTCTACGATCAAATCAGACTTTTTTCTTTCAAATTCTCCGGGAGTAGCAGAAGTAAAAATTATCGGCCCAACTCGTTCTAAAAATTCCTCAAATTTTAAAGGTCTATTATCTAAAGCAGATGGTAATCTAAAACCATATTCTATCAAAGTTTCTTTTCTTGATTTATCTCCCTGATACATCGCTCTAAGCTGGGGAATAGCTATATGAGATTCGTCTATAATGGTTAAAAAATCGGGTTTCCCATCTTTGTTTTTTGGAAAATAAGAAAGAAGGGTTTCAGGAGGTTCCCCTGGAAGTTTTCTTAATAGATGTCTTGAATAATTTTCTATTCCGTGGCAATAACCTAAAGTTCTTATCATTGCAATATCATATTTAGTTCTCCGCTCTAACCTCTCTGCTTCTAAAAATTTGTTTTTTTCTTTAAAATATTTAATTCGCTCTTTAAGCTCCTCTTCAATATCTTTAATTGCCTCTTCTACCTCTGAAGAAAGAACTACAAAATGCTTAGCAGGAAATATAATCAATTGTTTTAACTCTTCTTTTACTGCCCGGGTTAATTTATCTAAAATTTTTAAAGAATTTATTTTTTGATCTCTTAAATCTATTTGATAGATAATTTCCTCTGAAGGAGGCATCACCTCTATTAAATCCCCTCTTACTCTAAATTTCCCTGGTTTTAATTCTAGATCATTTCTTTGATATTGAATCCGAACCAAATGTTTTATTAAATCACCACGAGTTAAAGGTTTTTCTTTCTCAAGATAAATAGCTCTTTCAAAATAATTTGTTGGTAATCCTAAATTATAAATACAAGAAACAGAAGCAACAACTATCACATCTTTACGAGTTAATAAAGCAGAAGTAGCAGAATGTCTTAATTTCTCTATTTCTTCATTTATAACTGCTTCTTTTGAAATGTAGGTATCTGTTGTCGGAAGATAAGCTTCAGGCTGATAATAATCGTAGTAAGAAACAAAATAACAAACTGCATTTTCTGGAAAAAAACTTTTATATTCCCGATAGAGTTGAGCTGCTAAGATTTTATTTGGAGAAATTACTAGAACTGGTTTTTTTATCTCCTTTATTACATTAGCCATAGTAAATGTTTTACCAGAACCTGTAACACCTAAAAGTGTCATAAATCTGGCTCCTTTTTTCCAACCTTGGATTAAGGCTTTTATAGCCTTTGGCTGATCACCTGAAGGAGAAAAATTTGTCTTTAATTTAAACATAGAAATTCAAAATTTCCCTATTTTTTAAACTATAGGGGTGATGAATGCCGCGGGAGGGATTTGAACCCTCATGACCTTAAAGGTCACAGGTTTTTGAGACCTGCGCGTCTACCAATTCCGCCACCGCGGCAACTCTGTTTATTTATTTAATTATACCATATTGATCTTAACTCCACAACTACAGAAAATTAAAATCAACTAATCTTTGCTAAATTAATCTTTTAGGAAAAGAATAAATAAAGAAAAAATTGCTGCAATAGAAAAGGCACTTATAAATCCTAAAATAACAGATTTAGTAAAAATAAAATAAAGCAAAAAGAATACTAAAGCTCGGGGAAAATTAAAAGCAAATTCCTTAAATACTACATATCCTAACATATGAGGAGCTTTTTTTGCTTTTTTGTAAACAAGCGCATTAAATGGCAAAGCAATTGCTGAATTAGTTAATTTGGAATAAAGATCGACTAAAAAAGCAGTAAAAGGAGAAATGATTGTCATTTTTAGGGGCCAGGAAAAAAAGTTTGTTAAAACTCCTGTTTTAATTAATCTATTATTAGCCTCTTTATCTGTTAGAATTCCCCAAAAATAAGTAAAAGCTATAGTGAGAAAAATAGCCAAAGAAGTTATCCCGCCTAAAATCGCATAATTTTTAACTAATTGGAAAATAAAAACAGGCCAAAGAAGCCCTTCTATAACACTTCCTACTCCTTCACCAGAAAAAGCTAAAAATTCTGGTATTTTTGTTTTCTCAAAACTATGAGTAAAAAACCCTTTTAAGGTAAATTCTCTTTTCTCATAAATTTCTCGAGATAAAAACAAGGGGTAGCTGGAACAAATTAATAAAAAGATAACTATTAAAAAAAGAGTTCGATAATTCAGATAATTTAAAATTATTCCCCCTAAAAAAGGAGCAGCAGCCATTACTCCTGTATTTGCAATATTTAAAAAACCTAGCTCTCTTCCTCGATATCTATCTTTAGAATATTTGGAAAAATCAAGATGAAAAGCAACCCAATAAAGTCCTATACAAATTACATTTGAAAGAATTGCTAAATAAATTAGATTAAAATTTTTTTCAAAATAATAAAGAGAAATATAAGTAAGTAAAAGAAAAGGAAGGGATATAAGCATCGAATGTTTTACTCCTATTTTTTTAACTAAAATTCCAAAAAATGGCAGAAAAAGTGAATAAAGAAGATAAATACCAAAATAAAAAAGCAAAACAAAAGAAATATCATAACCTAATTTTAGAAAATAAAGAGGAATAAAAAGACCAATTAAAGAAATAGCAAAAGCTCTTATAATATTGGAAAGATATAGCTCTGAAAGCTCTCTATTTAGAATATAATGAAAAAGATGGATTCTTCGATGGTGGCAGGAATACATTTTTTTGATATAATTAATTTAAGGGGGTGTAGTTAAATGGTATAACAGGTCTCTCGCTAAGACCAGTTCGGGGTTCGATTCCCCGCGCCTCCATTAACTCTCTGATTGATCTTGAAGCTCTTCTTTGATTGGAGCTAGAAATTCTTCTTCGGAAAGCCAAGGAGTAATCTTCTTCATTTTCTCAATAATCTTTTTTTTCTCCTCTTCTGTCTGAGCTGATTTGTACTTCTCTCTCAATTTTTTAAGCTTTTCCCTTCTCACCCTTCTTCGATGAATCTCGATTTTTCTTAATAATTTTGCTGTCATTTGCTCCTCCTTTTTAATAATTATAGTAAATTTCTAAATTTTTCAACTCTTTTAATTCTATGATATAATTAACTCGGAGGGCTTTTATGATTAATTTAGATTCACTAAAAACAATTTCCCAGTTAGATCCTTCGAGAATAAGAGAATTTATTTCCCTTTTACCAGAACATATTGATCAAACTTGGACGAATCTTGCAAGAACAAAACTACCAAAAGAATATCAAAAGATTAAAAAAATAATAATTTGTGGAATGGGAGGATCAGCAATTGGAGCAGATCTAGTAAAGTCCTTTGCTCAACTCAGATCTCAAATTCCTATAACTATTGTCAGAAACTATGAATTACCTGGTTGGATAGATGAAGAAACTTTGGTTTTGTTAATAAGTTGTTCAGGAAATACAGATGAAGTACTTCATGCATTAAATCAAGCAAAAGCTCAAAAAGCAAAAATTTTTATTATAACTAAAAATGGAGAACTTAAAAAAATTGCGGAGGAAGAAAAACTTCCTTCTTTTATTTTTAACTATCAAGGACCTTCTAGAACAGCTATAGGTTTCACTTCGACTGCAACCCTTCAAATCTTTTCAAAATTAAAAATAATTTCTGTTGAAAAGGAAGATATAGATGAGCTTGTTAATTTTTTGAAAGAACAAAACAAAATCCTTTATGAAAAAGCGCCGGCTGATATTAACCCAGCAAAACAACTTGCATCTAAACTTCATCAAAAAATTTTAATCAGTATTGGATCAGGAATTTTTTCTGTATGTGCAAAAAGATTTGCAGATCAACTTGCAGAAAATAGTAAAAATCTCGCATTCTTTCTTCCCTTTCCTGAATTAGTTCATAATTTCATTGAAGGAATTGAAAACCCTCCCTTTCTTTTGAAAAATTTATTTCTCCTTATCTTTCAGTCCTCATTCGATCATCCTCGAGTTTCTATTGGTTTTGATATTCTTAAAGAAATTTTTTCAAAGAAAAATCTAGATTTTAAAATCATTCACGCTCAAGGAAAAACTTTATTAGCTCAATTATTTTATCTTATCCTTCTTACTGACTGGACTAGTTTCTATCTCGCTCTTCTTAATGGAACCGATCCATTTATAACTCCTTCTATTTCAAATTTCAAAGATAATCTAAAGGAGTTTTAATGTTCTTTTTAAAATTTTTCAGAAAACAAAAATTTATTCCAGATTTTGTGATTTTAATAATTTTAGATGGCTGGGGTATTTCTCCAGTAAAAAAGGGAAATGCAGTTAAATTAGCTAATACCCCAAATTTTGATTTTTTAGAAAAATATTATCCCAAAACCACTCTCCAAGCTGCAGGAATAGCAGTTGGACTTCCTTGGGGAGAGCAAGGAAATTCTGAGGTAGGACATTTAAATTTAGGAGCAGGAAAGGTAATTTATCAACCTCTTCCCCGAATATCGAGAAGTATCGAACAAGGAACATTTTTTACTAATAAAATATTTAAAAAAGCTATCCATCACAGGAAAAAATTTAATTCCAAAATTCATTTAGTAGGCCTTATCTCTACTGGAGGAGTTCATTCTCATTTAGAACATTTATTAGCTCTTTTAGAACTCATGGCCCTTAAAGGAGTGAAAAATATATATATTCATGGATTTACTGATGGAAGAGATACTCCTCCAAAAGCAGCAAAAAGATATATAAAGGAAGTAAAACAAAAGATAAAAGAGCTCCAATTAGATGCTAAATTTGCCTCCTTAAGTGGCAGGTATTTTGCAATGGATCGAGATAGAAGATGGAAAAGAACAGAAAAAGCTTATCAGGCAATGGTTTTTAAAACAGGAAGAAAAGCAAAAAATATAGAAGAAGCAATAGATATTGCTTATAAAAAAAATGAAACAGATGAATTTATTTCTCCAACTGTAATTGATGAAAATGGAATGATCTCAGAAAATGATGCAGTTATATTTTTTAATTTCCGAGCTGATAGAGCAAGACAAATTACTAAAGCATTTATTGATCCTTCTTTTAAAGAATTTAAAACAAAAAAATTTAAAAATTTATTCTTTGTTTGTATGACTGAATATCAAAAAGGTTTATGCAAAAATATAGCCTTTCCTGAAGAAAAAATTGCTCTTCCTTTAGGAAAAGTAATCTCCGATGCAGGGTTTTATCAATTCCATCTAGCTGAAACTGAAAAATATGCTCATGTCACTTATTTCTTCAATGGTTATAGAGAAAAACCATTTAAAAAAGAAAAAAGAACTTTGATTCCCTCTCCTAAAGTTCCAACTTATGATAAAACACCAGAAATGTCAGCTTATCAAATCACTGAGACTTTACTTTCTGAAATAAAAACAAAAAAATATAAATTTTCAATAGTTAATTTTGCAAATCCTGACATGGTAGGTCATACAGGTGTTTTAAAAGCAGGAATAAAAGCCTGTGAAGTTGTTGATGAGTGTCTTGGAAAAATATTAAAAGTAGTAATAGAAGAAAAGGGAGCAGCAGTAGTAACAGCAGACCATGGAAATGTGGAAGAAATGATCAATCTAGAAACAGGAGAAATTGATAAAGAACATTCCACAAACCCGGTCCCATTTGTTTTAATCACTCCTTTTAACAAAAAACTAAAACCCTCAAATGAAAAATTTGATCAAATAGCTCCTATAGGAGCATTAGCTGATGTCGCTCCTACTATATTAGCTCTTTTAAATCTTAATCAACCAATTGAGATGACTGGATATAACCTAATAGAAAGTTTAAGATGAATTTAAGATTTTGAAAAAAGTTGACAAAAAGTTATTTAAAATGTAATTTTAAAATAAATTTAAAAAATAATTAAAAAAGGAGGGAAAAAATGGTAAACCAACAACTTGTAGACTACATTAACCAAAACAAAGACAAATTTAAAATCGAAGATCTTAAAAAAACTCTTATAGAAAGTGGCTATGATCCTAAAGAAGTAGATGAGGCTATAAAAATTGCTACAGGAAAAATGCCTCCGCCACCGCCTCAACCCTCTGAATCGATCCCTTCCCAAGTAACATTCCAAAAAGGAACTTTAGATCCACACACAGCAAAACTTTTAGCGGCTGTTTCTTATCTAATATGGATTGTAGCTATAGCCTTGATTTTTTTAACTAAAAAGGAAGATAAATTTGCTCGATATCATGGATATCAAGCATTATTTTTTGGATTAACTTTAGTGGGTATTTCAATTCTGTTGAATGTAATAAGAGTAATTATAGGACATATCTCTCTTTTAGCAATAATCTATGATATTTTAGTATTTTTTATAGGAACCCTCTTTTGGCTAGCTGTTCTAATTTTAGAAATCATTTATGCCTTAAAAGCTTATAAAGGACAATATTTTACCATTCCTTTTGTAACCAATCTTGTTAAAAAGTATGTAGAAGTTTAATTTAAAAAGAAGTTAATTTAGGAGGGCTAAATGAAAGAAAAAGGCATTTCTAAATTATTTTTGTTCTTTCTAGGAGTTGTTCTTACTGGCACGGCAATAGGTGGTTTTTTTATTTATAAAAATCTAGCCAAAAGATCTTTTCAAAAATTTGGTCGATGTAGAATTTCTTGTGATATTCTTCCAGGTCAGAATTATTGTAGAGCAGAAGGTATATGTGAAATTAAAACCACCCAAAAGGTCTCTATTCTCACAGATTGCACTAACTGTGTAATTAATCCTATAGGATGTTTTTCTTGTGCAAGAATAAGAAAAGAAAATAGAAAGGGAGAAATTGTATTTGATTGTATTAATAAAAAATATTTCCAAACTCTACCTCCAGGAAATTACTGGATGGAAACAAGTACAAATTGTGGATCAGCTAGTTTAGAAATTAAATGTAAAAATTGTAGATTAAAGGAATCGGAAGAAAAGCCATTAATAGGAAAAACAACAAAATTAACCCCCTCTCCAACAACCGAGAAAAAGGAAACAAAAGAAACTAAATTTCTTCCAAACAAAGAGGAATTTTTGAAAATCCTTGCTCGATCATGTAACATCAAAACTCTTCACTTTAAAACTTTACCCTCTGGCCAAATTCCTGCGGTGAAAATGGATTTGGTTTTAAAAGAAAATGGCAGATTAGATAAACTCTCCGGAGAAATAGAAGGGTTATCTTTCCCTATGAGAATGGTATGGAAAAATGATAAACTTTATGGAGTAACAAGCTATGGAGGGAAGGATATGGCAATGATTTCTATCCCTTTGCCATGCCATTCTGCTTATTTTCCTTCCAATATTCCAAAAAATTTTAAAATAATTGGAGAAGAAATATTTGATGGAAAAGAAACCATCATTGTAGAATTTGAAGTAGAAGGAAAAAAACAAAAAGTTTGGTATTGGAAAAAGTGGGGTATTCCTCTTAAAACAGATCCCGGAGTAACATTTACAGATGTTAGGGTGAATCAATCTGTAAGACCTGGTTTATTCGATTTCGCTGAACCACCTTCTGGTATGCAACAATTAATGGAATCTGTTTTTAGTCAAGCTGGTCTTTCTTTTGAACAACTTCAACAAATGAATATTTGTGGCTTTTATAAAGATGACCCAAATTTCTATACTCGTGAAGAAATTTGTAAATAAATTTATTGTTTAACCATGGAAGAAATTTCAGAAGAATTTAAAAAGGAAATCGAAGCTTATCAAAAAGAAAGAGAAGAAGAAATTCAAAAAAGAATAGAGAAAGAGAAAGAAATAAAAGAAAAATTTCCAATTGGTGAAGAAGTACCTGTAAAAAGGTCTTCTGGAGCTTTTGAATTGGAAGGATGGAAAGTAAAAGGATTTGAAAAGGAGAAAATAATTGTTGAAAAAAAAGAAAAAGATAAATTACTTAGAAAAATAGTTTCTCCTGAACTATTAAGCTCTTGGAAAGAGGAAGCTGAGATAATTCATGCTAAAGAGAAAATAAAAGAACTAGAAAATCAAAGAGATCAAATACTTGCTTGGGGAGAAACAACTATAGAAGATCGAAGGTTAATTAATAATATTGAAAAAGAAATAAAATATTGGGAAAATAAAATAAAAGAATTAGAAGAAAAAAGAAAGGCAGCCTAAAAGGAGGAAAAATGAAACCAAAAGAATTAGCTAAATTTATAGATCACACCAATGTCAAACCTACGGCAAGAGAAAGAGATATTAAAAAATTATGTGAAGAAGCAAAAAAATATGGATTCCACTCTGTTTGTGTAACTCCTTCAAGAGTGAAATTAGCAAAGAAATTCTTGAAAGGATCAAAAATCAAAGTTATCACTGTGATAGGATTTCCTTTTGGGTTTACTACTCCAGCTACAAAGGCATTTGAAACAAAAGAAGCGGTAAAAAATGGAGCAGATGAAATTGATATGGTGGTAAATATTGGAGCAGTAAAAGATCATGATTGGGATCTTGTTTTAAAAGATATAAAAGAAGTAGTAAAAGCAGCAAAACCTAAAGAAGTAAAGGTAATTTTAGAAGTCGGTTTCTTAACCAAAGCGGAAATTATAAAAACCTGTAAATTAGCAAAACAAGCTGGAGCAAAGTTTGTAAAAACAGCAACAGGATACGGTCCAAGGGGGGCTAAAATAACTGATATTAAATTAATGAGGAAAGCCGTAGGAAAAGAAATGGGAGTAAAAGCTTCAGGAGGAATTAGAGATTTCAAAAAAGCACTTTCAATGATCCAGGCTGGAGCAACCAGAATCGGGTCTTCAAATGGAGTCTCTATCATAAAGGGTAAAAAAGGAAAAGAAAAATACTAATGAAACTTTCTTTTTTTGGAGCAACTAAAGAAGTTACTGGATCAAACTTTCTTCTTGAAACAGAAGAAGGAAAAATTCTTATTGATTGCGGCCTCTTTCAAGGAGGAAGACACGCTGAAGAAAAAAATTATCAACCTTTTCCCTACTCCCCAAAAGAGATCGATTTCCTCCTTGTCACCCATTCCCATATCGATCATATTGGCCGAATTCCAAAACTAGTTAAAGAAGGATTTAATGGAAAAATCTATTGCACCAGACCAGTAAAAGATTTTGCTGAAATTTTTTTGGAAGATTGTGCTAATATTATAAAAGAAGAAGCAGAAGAATTAAAAATTGAACCACTTTTTACTCAAGAGGATGTCGAAAACTGCCTTCAATTTTTCCATCCAATTGATTATCATCAAGAAATAAAACTATCGGAAAATGTTTCTTTTGTTTTTAAAGACGCAGGACATATCTTGGGTTCTGCTTTCATTGAAATATTTGCCTTTGGTAAAAAAATAGTTTTCTCAGGAGATTTAGGAAATCCACCTGTTCCCCTTTTAGCTCCTACTGAATTTACTTCTGATGCTGACTATCTAATAATAGAATCGACCTACGGATCCAGAATTCATGAATCTCCAATTGAAAGAAAATTAAAATTAGAAAGAGCTATTGAAGACACAGTTGCCCAAAAAGGAGTACTTTTAATTCCCTCTTTTGCTATGGAAAGAACCCAAGAGCTTCTTTATGAATTAAACGATCTGGTAGAACATTTTCGAGTTCCAAGAGTTCCTATTTTTTTAGACTCACCTTTGGCAATAAAGGCTACAGAAATTTATAAAAAATATCCTGATTATTTTAATAAAGAAGCATTTTATTTAATAAAATCAGGAGATGATTTATTTAAATTTCCAGGACTAAAATTCACTCCAACAGTTGAAGAATCAAAGAAAATAAATGAAATTCCTCCTCCAAAAGTAATAATAGCTGGTTCTGGAATGAGTACTGCTGGAAGAATTCTATTTCATGAAAAATTATATTTATCTGATCCAAAAAATCTGCTTTTAATAATTGGATATCAAGTCTCAGGAACTTTAGGAAGAAAAATATTTGATGGAGCTCAGGAAGTAAAAATTCTAGGAGAAAAAGTAAAAGTTCAAGCAAAAGTTAAAGCAATTGGAGCATATTCAGCTCATGCCGATCAACCAAAATTAGTTTATTGGGTCCGAAAAGCAGGAAGAGTTAAGAGAGTTTTTATTGTTCATGGAGAAGAAGATTCAGCCACTGCTCTTGCTTGTAAAATAAGAGATGAACTAGGTATAGCAACTGAAGTGCCTGATTATGGGTCTACCGTGGAATTAACCTAAATTTTTAAAAGGAGGAAAAAATGAGGTATAAAATTTGTGTTTCAGGAGCTGCGGAGACAGCTCATTGTAATGAGGCAGCTTTTGAAAAAACTAAAGAACTAGGAAGAGAAATTATTCGCCATAATGGTGTTCTTCTAACTGGAGCTACAACAGGTGCTCCTTTATGGGCTGCTGAAGGAGCAAAAGAAGAAGGCGGATTCTCGATAGGTATCTCTCCTGCCTCTTCGGAAATAGAACATGTAAGAAAATATCGACTTCCTACAGAATTTTTTGATATTATAATTTACACTGGATTTGGTTATTCAGGAAGAAATTTACTTCTAACTCGTGCTTCTGATGCAGTAATAATTGTCTGTGGAAGGATGGGTACTCTAAATGAATTTACCATTGCCTTTGAAGATAATAAACCAATTGGAATCCTAACAGAAACAGGTGGAACAGCTGATATGATCGAGGAAATAGTGAAAAGAGCAAAAAGAGGGCCTGGAAAAATAGTCTATGATCCGGATCCTAAAACATTGGTAGAAAAGGTGCTAAAATTAGTAGAAAAAGAAAAAATAATTGCTGTTCCTCCTTCTCCTTATAAGATCAAATAAACTCCAATTATGGATTTCTTCTTTAGACCAAAATCTATTGTTGTAATAGGTGCTTCTCTAAATCCTCAAAAATTAGGACATCAAGTTTTGAAAAATATCATCGAAGGAGGCTTTAAAGGAAAGCTATATGCTTGCAATATTGATCCATCTGTTAAGAAAGTTTTGGGAGTCAAAAATTACCCTTCAGTCTTAGATATACCTGAATCACCTGATTTAGCTATTTTTGTTATTCCAGCTCAGGCAGTTCCTTCGGTTCTAGAAGAATGTGGAAAGAAAAAAATTAAAGGAGCTATAATTATCTCAGCTGGCTTTAAAGAAATTGGACCTGAGGGAGAAAAACTAGAGAATGAGTTAATAAAAATTTCCAAATTTTATTCTATAAGAATTTTGGGTCCTAATTGTCTTGGATTAATAGATTCTATTTCTCGATTGAATGCTTCATTTGCTCCTTCTTTTCCTAAAAAAGGAAATATTGCTGTAATTTCTCAATCTGGTGCAGTTTGCACCGCTATTTTAGATTGGGCCCAAGTAGCAGAGGTTGGTTTTTCAAGATTTATAAGTTTAGGAAATAAAGCAGATGTTACCGAGATAGACCTTTTAGAATTTTTAGAAAAGGATAAAGCCACTGAGCTAATAATTGCTTATCTAGAATCTATAGGAAATAAAGTTGATGATGGAAGAAAATTTATAGAAATAGCAAAAAAACTCTCTTTAAAAAAACCTTTGATCGTAGTTAAAGCCGGAAAAACAGAAAAAGGTGCAAAAGCTATTGCTACTCATACTGGTGCTTTAGCAGGTTCTCAAAAAGCAATAGATGCAGCTTTTCTAAAATCAGGAGTAATTAAAGCTGATTCTTTAGAAGAGTTATTCGTTCTAGCAAAATCATTCTCCAAAATCCCTTTACCAGAAAAAAAAGAAGTTCTAGTAATTACCAACGCAGGAGGACCAGGAGTAATGGCAACAGATGCTTTAGAAGCAGCTAATCTTCCCTTAGCTAAGTTAGAAAAAGGGAACTTAGAAATTCTTAAGAAAAATCTACCAAAGGCAGCGAGTTTAAAAAATCCTGTTGATCTAATCGGAGATGCAAAGGCAGATCGATATGAACTTGCCTTAAAAGTTGGTTTAAAAGATAAAAACACTGGTGCTATTCTTCTAATTCTAACTCCTCAAACTGCAACAGAGATTGAGAAAACAGCAGAAGTGATAAGTGAAAAACTAAAAACGAAAAACGAAAAGCGAAAAGCTAAAAACGAAAAACCTATATTCCCTATTTTTATCGGAGGAGAAAAAGTTAAAAAAGGAATTAGAATTTTAGAAAAAGCTGGCATACCAGTTTTTGGATTTCCTGAAAAAGCAGTAAATGTTTTAAAAAAGTTTATTGAATACAGAAATTGGAAAGAAAAAATTAAAAAGGCTCCCCAACCAGTTTCTATAGAAATTGAAAAATATGGAAAAGAAAACGTAGCTGCCTGGATTAAAGAAGAAAGACTAAAAAATGTCTTTCATCTAGGAGATCAAATAGCTGATGAAATACTGCGTACTTATAAAATCCCGGTTTTAAAATCAAGATTAGTTCAATCAGCTACGGAAGCGATAGCAGCTTCCAGAGAACTTACTTTTCCTGTTGTTCTTAAAATCTCTTCTCCAGATATAATTCATAAATCAGATGTAGGAGGGGTAAAAGTTGATCTTAAAAATGAAGAAGAGGTTAAAAGAGCCTTTAATGAAATAATAAAGAATGTAAAAAGAAAAAAACCAAAAGCAAGAATTAATGGAATAGTAGTCTATCCTATGGCTAAAAAAGGAATAGAATTTGTAATTGGAGTTAAAAGAGATCCTTTATTTGGTCCACTTATTATGTTTGGATTCGGGGGGATCTGGATTGAAGTATTTAAAGATGTCTCTTTCAGACTAGCACCCTTGACTCCAGAGGATGCAAAAGAAATGATTTCAGAAATTAAAGCCTATAAATTAATCAAAGGAGTGCGTGGACAACCTCCTTTGGATGAAAAAGCAATAATTGATACAATCTTAAAAGTTTGCAAATTAATCCAAGATCAACCAGAAATCGAGGAACTTGATATAAATCCTTTGCTAGTCTATGAAAAGGGTGTACTTGCCCTTGATAATAGAATTTTGATAAAAAAATGAAAATTGCTGATTATGACAAATATAATTATGATTATGAAAAATATTGGAAGAATGAAGAAATTGACCGCACTTATGAAGATCTTGCTGAAAGAATGGCTCTTTCAAAATTACTTCCAAAAAAAGGAAGTCTTCTTTTAGATTTAGGCTGCGGATTTGGACGATTGACGGATCTTTATCTAGATCGATTTGAAAGAATTATCTTGGCAGATTACTCAATCGAAAATCTTAAAAAAGCAAAAAAAAGATATGGTAATCAATCTAAAATTTATTTTGTTGCTTTAAATGCTTATCATCTACCTTTTAAATCAAATTCAATTGAAACCCTTCTTCTTGTCAGAGTAATTCATCATATAGAAGATCCTTTAAAATTATTATCAGAAATCTCGAGAGTAACTAATAAATATTTTATTTTAGAATATCCTAATAAACGTCATTTTCTAGAAATCATTCGAGCTTTATTTGGAAAATCAAATATGAATCCATTTAACCTCAATCCTTCAAAACGAGGTGAACTATTTTACAATTTCCATCCAACCTATATTTCCAACCTTCTTAAAAAAACTGGATTTGAACCCCAAAAGATTTATTCTGTCTCTAATTTGAGACACATTGTTTTTAAAAAAATTTTAGGGACAAAATTTATGCTATTTCTAGAACATCCACTTCAATCTCTTTTTGCTATAGGAAAATTGGGACCAAGCATTTTCTTACTTTGTCAAAAACAGCAGCAAAACAAAGGAGGAAAACCTGAATTTAATAACTTTCTAAATTTTCTCTGTTGCCCTAATTGCGAATCTGATTTTGAAATCAGAGACCAAAATCTTGTTTGTCTAAAATGTCAAAAGAATTATAGAATAGATAATGGAATAATAGATCTAAGGAAATGAAATATTTTGATATTGTAAAACCAAATATTCAAGAGGAAACAGAGTATCTTGAAAAGAAGAAGCATCTTTCCAAAATTTGGTGGGCTCTTATCCTTTTAATCGTCACTGCTATTACAATCTATCTTATCCTTATTAACAAAGGTCCGGTTCTAGAGATAAAATAGTTATTTTCTTTCAGCTACCTGCTTTTTTACTTTTAATTCCTTGAGTTTCTTTCGAACCTCTTCTACCTCTGCTTCTCTTTTAAGCTCGGTGAGTAAAATTCGGGTTTCTAAAGAAGTATTTCTAAGATCTGGGGTAAAAGGTCTTTTTTGTTTTAATCTTCGATAGAGTTCTGGAGTTGCTTTTAAGAAAATTAATTTTCTTCCTCCTTTTATTCTTCTTGCTTCCAGGATCAAAACTCCTTTATATCTCTTAAATCTCCCGTTAAATTCGATGGTTTTATCTAAAGAGAAACCTACTTTTCCTGTTTTTTTCTTATCAAGAAGTAGATCCAAAATATTCACCTCAGAATCTTTAATTCTTTCATATTCTTCTAGAATCCTTTCTTTCTGTTTTCTTTCTATTTCTCGAACTTTTTTGGATAATTCTATCAAATTACTTATAAGTGCTTCAGCTCTAGCTCTTGGATAACCCTTTTCAGGTAAATAAGTTTCTCTTCCCCATTTAAAGTAAGGTCCTTTCAAGAGATAAGGAGGAACTTTTCTTTCCAATCTTTTTAATACCCCTAGTTCTATTGCTTTATCTAGATTTCTATAAATATCTCCTCTTGTTCTTCCGTTTTCTACATCTCTTAAAAGTTGAGTAAATAGCTCTCTCTCTTCTTCTTCACTCATCTTTCTTTTCTCTGGAACAGGAGTAAAATCCTTCTCGAGTTCTTTTTCTTCTCTTTCTTGTTTTACTTGTTTTACTTCTTGAATGGTTTTTTCTACATTTTTATAAACTTCGGTTTCTTTAAGATCAGGATATTGTTCTAAAGTTTCTTTAATAGATTTTAAAAACTTATCTTTCTCAGTTTCCTTCTCGGGCCTCTTCTCTTCTAAAGCATTAAACTCTGAACTAATTCCTGTTAGTTCTTTCATAAAATCTTCTTTACTAATAACCTTTAAATTTGGAATAGATTGATTTTCTACTTTTATTTTTTCTTCCATTGGTCACCTCCTTATATATTTATATTTTCTCCGACCTTTTAAAATATACCATATTTTTAAAAATTTGTCAATAAGATTTTTGGCTTTTTCAAGACATTTTTTAAATATAAAAAAGAAGAGGTAAAACCTCTTCCGAAAACCCTCGATGTTAAAAATTTATTAATTATAATTGCAATCTATAAAGAAGAAAGCCAAAATCAGAAGGACTTATTAATTTCTTCCCTACCCATCTTTTTTGAATATACTCCAAGGTAATACCATCAAAATATTTATCTCCAAAATCTCCTAAACCGGGAACTATAAAACCTCGTGAATCTAATTTTTCATCTATAGAGCCAGTATAAATTTTAATTTTTGGATAACTTTCGGTTAATTCTACAATTCCCTCAGGAGCAGAAATAATAGAATTTACAATTATATTTTCCTCTTTAATTTGATATTTTAAAAGACGGTCTATTATTTCTTTAATAGTATTTCCAGTTGCCAACATCGGATCAGTTATCACCACTTTTAAACCTTTATTTTCTTCTAATTTAACTTGATTAACTACTTTCGGAATTGCTTCATAATAAATCTCTGTTTCTAAAGTTTTTTCATTTCTTCTAGCTCCTATATGCCAAAAATTTTTAAAAGATTGATCTGCAAAGGCTTCTGCTATTGAAAGTCCAGCTCTCCAAGGAGCAATAACAATAGTGTTTTCTTTGGATAATTTTTCTCTTTTAAGAATCTCTCTACTCATAAAGGAAGCTATTTTCAAAGCCTCCTCTCTGAATCTCGAACCAGAGATCTTTTTTGTTCCTAAAAGATAATCAATCCTTAAAGTTAAAAGAGGAAATTCAATAGCCCGAGTCAACTCTTTAAATTCTACCACTCTTTTATCTTTTTTTAGTTCTTTAATTCTTTTTTCAAGAACTCCTAGTTCTTCTGGGCTCAATTCAGGAAATACCACTTCTTTAGGCTTATTTTTTATCTTCTCTCTTATTTTTAAAATCCGATCTTCTATCTCTTTCATAGACAAATCCTTTATCAACTCTAAATATTTCTCTTTTCGATCTTTTGAGGTTTTAAGAATCCTTTTAACTTGATCAAAAATCTCCGGTCCAATAGGCTTCTCTAATTCTTCTTTTATTAGCTCGAAATAAGTCTTTCTTATTTCCTTAGAAGGATCTATAGCTAATTTTGCTGAAAGTTCTTTAACCACTGATTCTTCTTCTGGCTTTTTTGCTCTAATTTCTATAAATTTTCCTAAATCTTTTACATCATCAACAACCAGTTCTACTTCTTTAATTTTATAAATTTCTCTATCTTTTTTAATCTCAAGAAATGGCTTATATCCCAATTTTTCAAGAACTTCTGCCATATTTTTATCAATTTCGAATTCAATCTTCGGTCTTATCCTAACTTCCTTACTAATTTGAGGTCCTTTATAAGTAATAAAATATCTCTCCCCTTCATTTCTAATCCGAATCAATTCATCAACTTCCTCAGGTTCTTTATTAGGAGGAATATAATAAACATCTCTTTGATGAATACTTTTAACAAACTCAGCGCCTAGCTCTTTTAGTTTCTCTCCAGAAAATTTAAAAGGAACTTTTAATTGAACTTCATAATTCTTTATTTTCTCTGTCTCTTTCTTTGGAT
The DNA here is from genome assembly GCA_964537705.1 of uncultured Candidatus Saccharibacteria bacterium. GTDB lineage: Bacteria > Patescibacteriota > JACPGU01 > CAZICA01 > CAZICA01 > CAZICA01. Next base: position 4,528 of record CAZICA010000002.1, on the reverse strand, counting down.
CGTATTCATTAATTATAATATATTCTGCTTCTTTTCTGGATGGTTTAATATATTTCTCATGCATTGGCACAACAATTTCTTGATAATATTTCAAAATAACTTTCTGATTTAATCCTGTTCTTTCAACATCTCGCATCAATCTTCTTAATAACCTTCCATGAAGTCCGACTTCAGTAAATATTTTTAAATCAGTTTCATCACTTAAAATATCATGTAAAGCAAAAAGTCCTTCAAGAATTAGCACTTTAGGAGCTTTAAAAGATTCTGTTCCTACAGGCATTGATTCTTTCATAGAATAAATAGGTTTCTGAATTGTTTTTCCTAATTTTAATTCATGAAGATCTTTCTTTAATTGATCTAAATCCAAAGCCTCTGGCTGATCCCAGTTTAATTCAGGATGAGCTGCCATAAAATCTTTTCCTTTGTAATAATCATCCATACTTAAAATTCCCGCTCCTCCTTCAATTGACTCAAATCTTTTCTTTAACTCTTTCGCTACCTTGGTGGTTTTTCCTGAAGCAGAACCTCCAGCAACAGCAACGATAATAGGCCTGTCAAATTCCTCTATCAATTCCTTTATCCTCTTTTCTACCTGATCCAAACCTTCGTTTAAATTATAAACTTCAGGAATTCTCCATTTTTTAATTTCTTCTGGGATAAATTTCTCTTTTTCAACCATTTTTCCTCCTTTTTTCTAAGAATTTTAAATTATTCTTAAATAAATTTTCAATCAATTTTGGATCCAATCCTGCTAATTCAGCCAGTTTTACATATTTACCCATTAATAGCTTTCTTTGATAGTTTTGAAGAGGGGTTTCTCCTTTTCCTATTTTATCTGCTACAGCTAAAATTACTAATTTCGCTAATAAATTTTTATCTTTGCAAATTTTTTTGATTCGGGAAATGCTTTTTTTAATTATATCTCCGTGATGCTCTATAATAAAAAATTCCTCTTCAGTAAGAGGAATTTGATATTTTTTTAAAATCTCAACTGAAGCTTTCTCATGGCCCTTAAAGCTGTATTGACCATCCTTCTTTTTTCGAACCACATATTTCCCTATATCATGCCATATCGCTGCTCTTCTAACATCTATTTTGGTTTTTTTATATAAATAATCTGCTACTTTCAAAACTTCTAAAGTATGCCTTTTTATTCCAAATTGATGCCATTTCGGCTCATGATCTTTTAATTTATCATCCTTTGCCCAAGGTGCTAATTGATTTGCAAGTCTTGAAAATCGAAGAAATTCTTTTTTAAATGAATTTTTCATTCTTTATTCTATTTTTACTTTACTTTTTTCATAACCTGTAACTTTTATCTCTGGAGGAAGAACAATATCTTTTGTTTTATCAACTTCTATCCAATAATTTCCTTTGTTATCCTTATTTAACCAAACTTTCGTCTTATCAGGTGCTATCAAAAGTTTTCCCCATTTCTCATGAATTTGTGTTCCTTCCTCTTCTAATAGAAAATTTCTTATTTGAAAAAGCATTTTTTCATCTTTTTCAGAAAGTGGTTTAAATTCTAATCTCAAACAACATTTAGCGTGCTCCAGGTCTTTTGATAACAAGGGAACTTTCAAAGAAAGTCTTGGTTTCCCATTTTTAACTCTTATTCGGCACCTTCCTGATTTATCATAAACATCAATTATATGAGTATCCCATTTTTTGGGTTCAAACGGTTCGCATTTAAGACGAGTTTCATGTTCTAGTTCAAATTCATACAAAAGACCTTCTTGAGGAGCTGATATTATTTCTGTTTTAAATTTTCCTTTTTCTAAAAGAGGTTTAATCTTTTCTTCTAATTTTTGAAATAACTCTGGACTTAAACGTTCTTTTTCTTCTTCCTCTGCTTTTCTTGCTAATTCCATTAATTCTTCCTCTGGAATTGGTTCTCTCATAATATCCTCCTCTGTTTTATTATATCCCATTTTTAAAAAATAAAAAATCCGGAAATTCTTCCGGATTATATTATCTCTTTTAATTTTTTCTTCCAATTTTGTCTTTCTTTCTTTTTATCATATCCCTTTTTTCCTTTTTTTTGAAGAATGATATTTTGAGGGAGGAGGAATGGGTTTTCTGATTTTTTTATAAATTTCGTATTTATCCAATTCCATCACCTCCTTAAAAAATAAGCGGGAAATCCCCGCTTTAATTCAATTGTATGTCCACAGGGGCATCTACTATCCCTGTGCTTGCCACGCACTTTAATTTTGCGTGGCAAGAGGGGCACAAGAGCCCCATTTTTAATAACAGAAGATTACACTCGTAAGAAGGGAAAAGATATTCATATTCCCCCAGCGTATGGTTACACCGGGGGCACCTTATTTCCCCTTTTTCTTTCATTTTTCTCACCTCCTTTCAAAAATTAGTAATAGCTTTTACTTTCTCACAATTTAATCTGTATCCTTCTTCCTCTATCAGCTGGTACAAGTATTGCAAGTGTTCTACCTCTAGTACTACGGGAATGTTTCTTAAGGGGCTTTTTTTTGGACTTGCTAGAAAGCAACTGTCATCAGTTAACATCAGTAAATATCCAGTAGGTTCTTCTTCATCAAGGGGGAAATTTCTCGTAGCGCCCAGAATAATTTCCTGGCCCTCAATTAGATATTCGTTTACCACTGCATCTACCTCAGGAAGATCTACTACTTTTTGTTTACTTGTACTTCGATAAATCGCCGCTATTGTAATCGCTAATCCAATTACTAATACTAATGCAATCGCTATCTTTCTCATCTATATCACCTCCTTTGTTAAGGTTCAATATAATAATAGCATATTTTAAAAATTTTGTCAAGAGGGAAATAAAAGAAGGCGGGAAAATCCCGCCTGTTTAAAATTTTCAAAAAGACTCAAGTATCTTTTTCAACTGTTGGGGATCACAATTCGGCCATATTGCAACTTCCCACAACCTCTTTACAACTACCCCATTCATCTGAACATAATTCCCTACGCATATAGCATAAGTAGCATTTGTGATTTTGACAGAGCATCGGACCTCAGGATCACAATATTGGTTGATATGCTCCATAGATTTTACCTCACTGTGTAGTACTTCAACCTTCCCATCAGTTTTCCAGACTCTGGTAGAAGTTCCAGGAGGATAAGCTCGCCGGATGTCACAAAAGAATTCAAAACTCTCCAAAATTTCATCCTTTTTCATCCATCTTACCTTAGAAAGTCCGACTTTTTCCTCCCGAAGGACTTTCTTTATTGGATCAGGTTCATCTTCGGGTTTAATTACGCGATGAGCATATCTTGGTCCCACTCGGTACTCACCAGGTTTTTTAAAGGTATAACTCCAAGACTTCCTTCCACTGCCAGAGAAACGAGTAATAGTTTTCCCGTCCTCAGAAAGTTTGAAATACCCTATTCCCGAGGCGTACCGGACCAGCCGGCCATTTGCGATCGTGTCGCCGATAAAGGAGTGCTTACCTGTCCAAAAAATCGTAAAAATTTTGGAAGAAGTAACAATATACAGATATTTACGCCTATAAGAATCTTTTATTTGCTCTAATTTCTGAGTGGTGAGTCTACCTTCTTGCGCAAGTTGACGAATTTCTTCGAGCAAGGTATTAAATTTCTCAAAAAGATTGGTACCATAAAAATATTTGACAAGCTCAAAGGTTTGTTCAGCTACTTCGAGAGGTGCTTTATCAATTACGTCCATAATACCTTTGTCTTCGAAAGTTTTAACCTTTTTGAGGAACTCGCGCAACTCCTCTTCTTTTACTCCTTCATGAAGAGCTTTTTCCAGTTTTATATTTACTACTGGATGTTTTTTCAACAAAAGTTCATTGAAACATCCTGCTATTTCCACTCGCTTCGGGGAACTAATAATTTTGGAAATCAATTCATGAGGCAAAACTTCCCGATATCGATTCCAAAAACTTACCATCGTAAATTGATCATAGAGGGGTAAACTTTGGATTAACTCGCGGATGTTCTCGCCTTCTTCAAGCAATTCAGTGGGATCTATTGGCTCCGGTTCACGAAGGGGACGTTGCTTTTTCGCTTCTTCTACCTCCTCGCAGAGACGTTCCCACCACGTACGAGTACCATTGTCTACCTTGGAAGAATAACAAGATTCTCCTTCTTCTCGAAGATGAGCTTCAATTGCCTCGGGATTATAAGGAAATGCTTTGGTTCTCTCGAAGAAAGAAATGCTTCTTTCCTTGAGTTGCTTCAAAAATTGTTCGTCCAGACGAGCATCCTTAACTCCCTGAGCTGCTGCCTCCCTGCAAATTTCCAGTAATAAGTTATCACGGTTATTGATACATTTATTGCAGTTAAAGAATATTTCTGTAGCAGCTAAGGCATTAATTTTCGCTAAATCTCGAATACAGTCAGCATCTGTCCAGCTAGTTTCTTGAGTAAAATCAAGTAATTCCTGCAAAATTTTTTGTTTCGTTTCAGAATTTACTTTTTCTGTCATGGCCATCTCTACTCCCTCCTTTCAAACCTCAGGCCTTAGAGGTTTAAGCCCTTTTGGGCACCTGAGGTTAAATAAGTTTTGAAGGTGCTGGGT
>CAZICA010000001.1:41412-54162 GCA_964537705.1 uncultured Candidatus Saccharibacteria bacterium | reverse complement strand
TTTATAAGCTTGCTTAACTACCCCAACAGCCCTATCACCAATCCAATAACAGCCATCACTGCCCCAATCACCCAAAATCTCATAGTAACTTTGGTCTCTGGCCACCCTATTGCTTCAAAATGGTGATGAATAGGAGTTGATTTAAATATCTTTTTACCAAAAAATCTCTTCCAAAAAAGTTGTAAAATCACCGAAAGAGTCTCAAAAACAAATACAAAACCAATAATTGGCAGAAGGACAACAGAATCTGTTAGCATTGCTATAACTCCTAAAGTTGCTCCTAGAGCCATAGAACCTGTGTCCCCCATAAAAAATCTAGCTGGATAAATATTAAACCATAAAAAGGCAAGCAAGGCTCCTAAAATAGTTCCACAAAATGCAGCTATTCCATAATATCCTTTAAAATAAGCGATTGCCGTAAAGGCACCAAAAGAGCTGGCTAAAATTCCTCCTGCAAGCCCATCAAGTCCATCAGTAATATTTACTGCATTTGAAGTCGAAACTATAACTAAAATAAAAAGAGGAATATAAAACCAACCTATAAAAAAATCTCCAATTCCTGGCAAATGAATGGAATTAAATCCCAATTTATAGAAAAACCAATAAGCACCAATTATTCCTACTATAATTTGCCAGAGTAATTTATATCTTGCTCTCATTCCTCTTATCGGCCCAATTCCTTTAATATTTAAAAGATCATCAATTGCTCCAATAATTCCTATAGTAACTAAAGCAAATAAGGGTAACCAGGTTTGAGCTCGAGAAAGATTAAATAAAAAAGTGATGATAGCAGTTGGAATCCAAATTAAAAGACCTCCCATTGTTGGAGTACCTTCTTTTGATTTGTGGAGATTCGAAAAAATAGGTGTATATTCTGATATTCTAATTTTTTTTCCTAATTTAAATTTGAAAAGAAAGGTAGTAAATAAAGGAGTGACACTCATTGCAATCAGAAACGAAATTAAAGTAAGAAGAAATGTTTTAAAAATTGGACTTAAATTAAGAGAAATCATTTAAAAACCTCCTTTTATATTATTTTTCTTTTATTGCCTCAACTATTCTTTCCATTCTCATCTTTCTTGAGCCTTTAACTAAAATAAGATCATTTTTTGAAAGTCGAGAAGAAATTTCTGGAATTACATCTAAAGAATTATCATAAACAAAAATCCTGTTTTTTGGAAAGTTTATTTTCTCTAATTCATCAACCATATATTTCATATTTTCTCCTACTGCAAAAATCAAGTCACAGATTTTTGCTGCCTTTTTTGCTATTTTTCGATGTCCTTCCTCTGTAAAATCCCCTAATTCCAGCATATCTCCTAATATTGCTACTTTTTTTCCTCCTTTCACCAGCTCTCCTAGCTCAGCTAAAACTTCTAAAGCCATTTCTACAGAAAGAGGATTTGCATTATAACTATCATCTATTAAAATAGATTCTTTCTTTCCTTTTAATAAATTTAGTCTCCTTTTTGGTGGAATAAATGTTTTCAAACTTTCAACAATCTCTACTAAATTTATCCCATAAATTATTCCGCAAGCTATAGCTGGCAAAGCGGCATAAATTTGATGGACTCCTAAAACAGGGATCTTAAAAGGAATAATACTTCCTTGCCAATGGATTTTAAAGCTGATTCCTTCTAAATCACATTTAATCTCCGAGGCCCATAAATTAGAAGAAGAAGACTTTCCGAAAAATATAACTTTACCCTTGCTGCGTCGATACATCTTTCTTACTTTTGGATCATCATAATTTAAAAGAGCAAAGCCTCTTTCATCTAAAGCTTCGACTAATTTTCCTTTTTCAAAAGCTATAGCTTCTTCTGTTTTAAAAAATTCCAAATGAGCAGGTCCAATTGATGTTATGATAGCAATTTTTGGCTTAATAAAAGAAGTTAAATATCTGATATCTCCCAATTTATCTGCTCCCATCTCTAACACCAAAATCTTAGGATATCTTGAGAAAAGAGTTTTTAAAAAAGCAAAAGGAAGCTTTTTAAGCCAAATTCTTGGATTAGAAATGTTTTCTAAACCCAAAATTGTCAAAGGGATGCCAATTTCATTATTAAAATTTGCTTTATTTTTTCGAACAGAAAATCGATGCTTTAACACATGATAGACCATATCTTTAGTTGTAGTCTTGCCACAAGAACCAGTTATAGCAATCACTTCTGGTCGATGTTTTTTAAGAATAATAATCGCCAGAATTTTAAGGATGAATTCTAAAATTTCTTTTAAAATTTTTTTCATTTAATTCTATTATAAAAAAATTTTTACAAATTTAAAAGGTAGAGCTAGGGTCTTTAAAAACCGAAGCTCTACCTTATTTATAATTTACAAATTAATCTGAAGGTGGTATTTGGTAATAATTAAAAAGAAATTTAGCAATATCTTTAAATAAAGGAGCTGCTGTCTCTGCTGCCCAAGGAGTATCCTTTGGTACATCAATTCTGGTTAGAATAATAAATTTTGGATCATCGGCTGGAGCAAATCCTACAAAGGTACAAATTGTCTTTCCTTCTTCATATCCTCCTCCATCCTTTCTTGGAATCTGAGCTGTTCCTGTTTTACCGGCAATTTTATATCCTTTTACCTTTGCCAGAATTCCCTGACCTTTTTCTACCACAGAAATCAGCATGGAAACCAATTTCTGAGCTGTTGTTTTTGAAATAACTTCTCTTATTATTTTTGGTTCGATTTTCTTTATTTTATCTCCCTCCTTTAAAGCAGAAGCAACATGAGGTTGGACCAATTTCCCTTCATTAGCAATAGCTGCGATTGCAGTAATTAATTGGATTGGAGTAACTGCTATTCCTTGACCAAAAGACATGGTTGCAAGATCGACTTCGGTTAGCTGGTCTTTTGGCTTTATCATCCCTCCTTCCTCTCCTTCCAAATCTATTCCTGTTGGGGTTCCAAAACCAAATTTTTTGATATACTTGTAAAATAAATCTAAACCTAATTGTTGGGCTACCCAAACTAGAGCAACATTATCAGAGGTCTCCAATGCTTCGGTCATCGTCTCCCAACCATGAGCTTTTCTATTGGATGTATAGATAATTCTATCGGCAACTTTTACCGAAGCAGTAAAATATCGAGCTGTATCAGGCTCTACTTTATTTTCCTCCAAAGCAGCTGCCATGGTGATTACTTTAAAAACAGAACCAGGTTCATATAGTTTCGAAATCAACGGATTGTTAAATATGCTATAATCAGTGATTTCTGAAAATTTATTAGGATCAAAAGTAGGATAAGCAGCCAGTGCCAGAATTGCCCCAGTTTTAGGATCCATCACTATTACTCCCCCACCTTCTGCTTGATGCATTTCAATATGCTTTTTTAGTTTCTCTTCAACTATAAATTGGATACTATGATCTAAGGTTAAAATTATATCTCTTCCATCTTTTGGAGGCAAATAAAATCTTCTTCCAACAAGCAATTCTCGGCCTAAAACATCTTTTGCTCCTTTTTCAAATCCCCATCTCCCTTTTAATTCTGCATTATAAAAACCTTCTATTCCATATCTTCCCTCCCCTGAAGCATCTACAAACCCCAATAAATGAGCTGCTAAAGTTCCTTCAGGATAATATCTCCATTTCTCAGGTATTAACTTCACCCCTTCTAGTTTCAACTTCTTTATTTGTTTAGCCTGAAGATCGGTTAATTTTCTAGCAATTGGAGGTAAATATAATTTATCAGGATGATTTATAAGCTGATAAATCTCATTTGGATCTTTTCCTAAAATAGGAGCCAATTTCTGACTAACTTTTAAAGGATCAGATAAATGGGCAGGTATAACCTCTAAAGCATATAAAGTTAAATTATGAGCTAGAGGAAAATAATTTTTAGAATAAGGATCAAAAACCAGAATCTTCCCTCTTTCAGATGGTATCTTTTTCTCTATCTTCTGTTGAGAAGCAGCTTGAGCAAGCCAATAATTATGTTCTAAAACCTGTTTTTCAAAAAGGCGACCAATTAAGGCAATTAAAGCTAAAATTACTATTAAAACTAAAAGGGAAATTCTTTCTCGAATAATACTCTGCTGAAGGAATTTATTCATCTTCTTTATTTAATAGCAACAGAGGAAGAGATTGGTAAAAATTCTATCCTTTCAGCCTTAACCATCTTGAGATTTAAAGCACCTTCATTTATTTTTTGAAGAGATTTTAATCTTGCTGCTTCCACCGAAAGTCTTTCATATTCTGCTAAAGCCTCTGTCTTTTTATTTTGTAGATCTCTTAGAATAAAAGCTTTCATAGAGATTTGATTTGATTGTACTAAATAAAACAAAGAAATTATGGTAAGCAAAATTATAGTAAGAAAAGAAAGAGTGATAGGCCCGAATTTTATTAATCTTTTTCTTTTAAAAATTAATCTTTTTCTTATAAACATTTTATTCTCCTATTTTTTCTGCTGCTCGTAATTTTGCAGATCTTGCTCTTGGGTTTTTTCTTATTTCTAAAGGAGTTGGAACAATAGGTTTTTTAGTTAGATTAATAAGTCTTTTTTCTTCTTTTATAAAGGTTTTTACTATTCTATCTTCACCTGAATGAAAAGAGATTACCACTAATCTTCCTCCTTTTTTTAGAGAATCTACTGCTTGAGGAAGAACTAATTTTAAATTTTCTAATTCTTTATTAACTTCAATTCTTAAAGCTTGGAAAACTAAAGTAGCAGGATGGATTTTTCTTCTTTTTCTATAACAACTTTTAACTATATTTGCTAATTCTAAAGTTGTTAAAATAGGCTTTTTCTCTCTTTCTCGAACAATTTTTCTAGCAATCTTTCTAGCAAATCTCTCATTATTTTCTTTAAAAATTCTTATTAATTCCTTTTCTGGCCATTTATTTACAATCTCTGAAGCAGTCAAATCTAGATCCTCTGTCATTCTCATATCTAATGGACCTTCTTTTTGAAAGGAAAAGCCTCTTTTAGAATCTTGAAGTTGGGCTAAATTAACTCCTAGATCAAATAAAATTCCATCTATTTCCTCTATTTTTAATTTCTTTAAAATTTTTTTAAGATTAACAAAATTCTCTAGAATTAATTTCTTATTTTTAAATTTTTCTAAATTAACTTTTGCTTCCTTTAAAGCTGATTCATCCCATTCAATCCCTATCAATAAACCTTTCTTAGCTCGTTTTAAAATTTCTTTAGAATGCCCCCCAAATCCTAAAGTGGCATCCACATAAATTCCTTTTTCTTTTACATCCAGATATTTTATCGCTTCTTTTAAAAGGACAGGGATATGGATCATTTTCTCCTCTTACCTGGCAGCCAGGCTTACTTTTAATTTTTAAATTTTACTTATAATGGTTTGGTTTTTAGGAGGTGAACAAATGAAAAAATTTGTTTTTTCCTGGCTGCCAGGAAAGAGAATCGAAGCCCTCCTTTAAGGCTTCGACTTATATACCTAATTCTGAAAGAGTTTCAGCAATTTCCTCAGATGCTTTCTCTGCTTTTTTCTTGAACTCTTCCCATTCTTTTGCATCCCAAATTTCAACTCTATTGTAAAGGCCGCAAATCACTATTTTGGATTTAAGACCAGCATATTTCCTTAAATACAAAGGAATAACTATTCTTCCCTGCTTATCAGGAATAAGATCCATTGCGCCTGCCAACATAAGTCTTCCATAAGCACGAGCATTTTTTTGAGTAGTTGGTAAATTTCCTAATTTCTCAGCAATTTTCTTCCATTCATCAATTGGATAAGCAAAAAGACACTTATCTAATCCGCGAGTAATTACAATTCCTTTAGCAAATTTTTGCCTGAATTTTGGTGGAAGAGCTATTCTTCCTTTTTCATCCAAATTGTAAGTATATTCTCCAAAAAACATTTATCCACAATTTTTACCACTTATCCCCACTTTTATCCACAAATTTCCACTTCATCTTTATTTTAAACCACTTGTATTAATTTGGTCAACCCCTTTTCCAAAAATAAAAAATTGCGAAATTAAGCCGCAATTTTAAAATCTTATATAGATTTTTAGTTATCCACAACGAAAGTATCTAAAGTATAACCACAGATCAATTCCAATTAACAAAAAAGCTATCAAAGCAGAAAAGATAAAAAAAATTTTAGATTCTCTTTTTTCTTTTGTTTTAATCTCTAAAAATTCAACTTCTTTTTCTTTTTTTTCTCTATTTTTAAAACTTACTGACGAAGGTTTCTGAATTTTTGAAGGCTGTAGAAAAACTCTTTTTGTGCATGGAAAGGAAATTTTGAGAACCCAACCAATCTGAATAAGATTAGGATTTTTTTCAAGTTGAGGATATTTTTCTTTATTATCATGAAGGAGTTGAAGCCAGCAGCTGCCATCGCCCCAAAATTTTTCAGCTATTTTATACAAAGAATCACCTTTTTTAACTTGATAAAACTGGGAAACTTCAGATTCTTTCAAACCTTCTTCTAACTTTTCTGGTGCTCCTTCTTCTGTTTTTTCTTCTATTTTTTCTTCTGTTTTTTCTTCCTTTAATTTCTCCTCTTCTGTTGGTTTTTCCTTTTCAGGCTCTTTGGTCAATTTTTCCTCTATTTTTCTCTCTCCTAAGACAGCGAACAAAGTTAGATGATCTATTTTTGTAATTAATAGATTATTTTTTGAATCTAGATCAGTAAATAAGGGTTCCCATTTTTCTTTTTCTAAATTCCAGAAATATATTTTAAGAGAATCTTTCTCTACTTTTTCTAAATCTGCTTCTTTATATTTAACTTTTATTGTTATTTCCTTTGAAAATTTACTAATTTTTCTAAAAGTAGAAGGTAATCGAGCAATAATTTCAAATGCTTTTAATTTATAAAAATGAGAAGGCAAATAAGGGATTCGCTTTTTTAAAAGAATTAAAAACTCAGTTTCCACCTTAACAGTACCCGCAGGAACTTCTAAAATAATAGTTTTATCTCTTAAACCAATTGTCTTTTCCTTAAAGGGAAAAACTGCTTCACAAGCAGAATTTAAACTAGACCAATTACATAAAGAAGGTAAAGTAGGAGCAGAAGGACAAAAACTATATTCAGATCCAAAAACTCCAGAAGAATAATTTAAAGAATTATCATAAGCAAATATTGCATAATAAAATCTTTTACCGCAAAGCAAATTAGAATCAAGATAAGAATTAGCTAGAGAGTTAAAAATCACCTGAGATTCTCCTATCTTCTCTCCTATTTGATAAGTTATCCCATCTGAAGGAGCTTCTGAGATAAATTCTTTATCTTTTCTTAAAATTAGAACACCTTGAAAATCAGAATCAGTTGGATTATCCCAGAAAAGATAAATCTTATTTCGAGCTCCAGAAAGAGTAAAAGAAGTTACAGGTGAAGGAGGTTGGGTATCTTGGGAAGAAGAAGTAGTAAACTCAATTACTTCTGTAGAGCTTTCGTTTTTAAATTCATCAATTGCCCATAATTTTACATAATAGCTAGTATTTGAAGTTAATCCTGAAATTCTGGTGGAGGTAGTTTCTATTAAAGAAAGGTTTGAATCTTGCTCAACCGACCAAATACTTTCTTCTCTATTTTCTACAGCTTCTAAATCAGTTCCATAAGAAAGCTCATAATGAGAAAAATTAGATTCTTCAACTCTAGACCAGGATAAAATTACAGAAAAAGAAGAAATTTCTTCAATTAATAAATTAGAAAGCCCTAAAGGAGAAAGATTATCTATTTTAATTTCATAAGAAACTTCTTCTTCCCCACTTTCAATTCCGTCATTAGGGGTGAATCTTAATAAAATAGTTGAAAATGTATTTGCTAAAGATCCTCCTCCATTTGCTTCTGATTTAGTATCCCAAATTAAGATTAAATTAATCTCCTGAAATTCATCTGTATCAATCTCTTCTATTTGATATTCATTTTCATTATTTAATATAATTTCTCCTTGATCTGGTTCTCCTTGAACTAACCAAGGTCTATACCAACTATTTCCTTCATCTGTAGAATATTCTATTTTTAATTTAGTCTCATTTAAATCTTTATCGGAAATTGTCAAATTAAAAGAAAGCCAACCAGATCCGTCTTTTAATTGACTAGCAGAAATAAATCTAACTTCAGGAGGATTATTAACAGGATATTCGAAAGAAATATCTAGATCATCCAATCTTACAAATTGAGATCCATCTGAGATTAAAATAGCTTTAAAGGAAAAATTTCCTTCTCCTATTTGCTCTACAAATTCTTGTAAATGATCGTTTATAGTCTGAGCATCATTTGATTGGTCTTTATTTGTTGCAATAGTCCAATTTGTTCCATCAAAATAGTACCAAGTTGGATCTGTTTTTTCTCCTTCATTTGTAATTTGATATCTGATTGATCCACCGTTTACTTCTTCTTGAGTTAAAAATTCACTTAAAGCAGAGTAAGTTTGATAATTTGATTCATTAGGTCTTATAGTAGGTTTATCTGTTGGGTAATTTGTTTTCTCTTCCCCTAAAGCTAAAGAAGGTTCTGGATCTATATATTTTCTTACTTTTACATCATCAATCCACCATCTAGCACCTCTTCTTGCTTTCCAGGCTCTGAAACCAATGGTTCCAGAGTTTAGTTCTTCTCCAACATCTGTCCAATCTATTAAAACAGAGTCATCTTTAAGTACCTTCATTTTGGTTCCAAAAATAATAGTAGTTATTTTTATCCATCGATTATTTACAGGAGTTCCAGTATTCTCTGTTATTTCAGTCCAATTTCCATCTATTAGCTTTGCAATATCCCAACCATCGGAACCTTCTAAATTTGTTTCATATTGATTAATTGGTAAAGAAGAACTACATCTTACACCTTGGGCTATATCTAATTTAGCCGATTTTTTCATTCTCCAATAGGATTCGAAATAGAGATTTGATTCGTTGATCCCATTTGCTGTGATCCATTTGTGGGTATCATTGATATTATTTTTAATTTTCAAAGAGCGATCTCCTGAATAAGACTTATCGGAAGCAACAGACCAAACTTCATCTATTTGAACTGTCCACTTATTTAAATTTCCAGATTCAAAATCATCAAAGAATAAATAAACATTTTCTTTATTCTGAGCTGGATCTGAAGCAGAGGGATTTCCATAGTAAAGAAAATAATTAGAGTCAGAACTTGAAGGAGGAATTGAGGCTTGGGTTTTAAACCAAATTTCTGTAGCTGGACTATTAAAAGAAGTTTCATTTACTCTATCTAATTCCAAATTAGTGGTTCCATTAAAGTAAATGATTCGTAAATCATCTCCTGAAGCTAAAGATTTTCCTTCATTTACCAATGACCTATGATCGAGAACTATTTTTACAGAATAACCTGAAGGAAGAGTAGAGGAGGAATTATTGGTTATGGTAATTTGTCTTCGGTATTTATAACTGGTATTCCACCAAATTGGTTGAGCTGATTTTAATTGGGCATAGGAAGAGATAACTTCTATTTTTGAAGAATCATACAAATAATTAGATCCTTGATCAAATGGCCAAGAACGAGAGGAGGCGAAAATTCTTATAAAGGTAGGCCAGAAAATAAAAAATAGAAGAAAAATCGTAAATAAAATAAAAATCCCAACAATAGAAAGTTTTATAAACCTGTTGGGAAAAAACCTTATAATTTTGATAGAGTTTTTCATTTTTGTTTTTGTTTTGTTTTATAACTTTATCACAAATTTTTGATTTTGGAAAGAATTTTAATAGATTTTTAATTAAAATTTTAAGGAATAATTGCTGTATAAAGAATGTTCGCAGTATAATTCCCGGGAGGATTCTCCCAATTTATTTCTAATTTATAATCATAGGTAAATTCTTCTCCAGCAGGATAATTCTCAGAACCTGAATTAACTAAAACATCGGAAAGACTCATTTCTGTCCAAGAATCTGCTCCTGAAGGAGACCAAGAAAGTTGAGAAATTGGAATAGAATTTATTCCATCTGTAAAATCCCCTTCTCCTTTCACATAAAGAAACCAATCATTGGTAGAGATTATTTTTAGTTTAATGGCATAAGGAGCTGGAGAATTAGAAGTTCCAATAAAAAAGGGAGAATCAACTGGATCAACCTCTTTAAAATCACATATTCCCTCACCTAAGGAACCATCTCTGTTATAAGTTTCTTCAATACTTATAGAGATATAATTAAATTGATAATCAAGGGTTACCTCATCCAATCTTACAAATTGAGATCCATCTGAGATTAAAATAGCTTTAAAGGAAAAATTTCCTTCTCCTATTTGCTCTACAAATTCTTGTAAATGATCGTTTATAGTCTGAGCATCATTTGATTGGTCTTTATTTGTTGCAATAGTCCAATTTGTTCCATCAAAATAGTACCAAGTTGGATCTGTTTTTTCTCCTTCATTTGTAATTTGATATCTGATTGATCCACCGTTTACTTCTTCTTGAGTTAAAAATTCACTTAAAGCAGAGTAAGTTTGATAATTTGATTCATTAGGTCTTATAGTAGGTTTATCTGTTGGGTAATTTGTTTTCTCTTCCCCTAAAGCTAAAGAAGGTTCTGGATCTATATATTTTCTTACTTTTACATCATCAATCCACCATCTAGCACCTCTTCTTGCTTTCCAGGCTCTGAAACCAATGGTTCCAGAGTTTAGTTCTTCTCCAACATCTGTCCAATCTATTAAAACAGAGTCATCTTTAAGTACCTTCATTTTGGTTCCAAAAATAATAGTAGTTATTTTTATCCATCGATTATTTACAGGAGTTCCAGTATTCTCTGTTATTTCAGTCCAATTTCCATCTATTAGCTTTGCAATATCCCAACCATCGGAACCTTCTAAATTTGTTTCATATTGATTAATTGGTAAAGAAGAACTACATCTTACACCTTGGGCTATATCTAATTTAGCCGATTTTTTCATTCTCCAATAGGATTCGAAATAGAGATTTGATTCGTTGATCCCATTTGCTGTGATCCATTTGTGGGTATCATTGATATTATTTTTAATTTTCAAAGAGCGATCTCCTGAATAAGACTTATCGGAAGCAACAGACCAAACTTCATCTATTTGAACTGTCCACTTATTTAAATTTCCAGATTCAAAATCATCAAAGAATAAATAAACATTTTCTTTATTCTGAGCTGGATCTGAAGCAGAGGGATTTCCATAGTAAAGAAAATAATTAGAGTCAGAACTTGAAGGAGGAATTGAGGCTTGGGTTTTAAACCAAATTTCTGTAGCTGGACTATTAAAAGAAGTTTCATTTACTCTATCTAATTCCAAATTAGTGGTTCCATTAAAGTAAATGATTCGTAAATCATCTCCTGAAGCTAAAGATTTTCCTTCATTTACCAATGACCTATGATCGAGAACTATTTTTACAGAATAACCTGAAGGAAGAGTAGAGGAGGAATTATTGGTTATGGTAATTTGTCTTCGGTATTTATAACTGGTATTCCACCAAATTGGTTGAGCTGATTTTAATTGGGCATAGGAAGAGATAACTTCTATTTTTGAAGAATCATACAAATAATTAGATCCTTGATCAAATGGCCAAGAACGAGAGGAGGCGAAAGTAAAATAAGGTAAAAATATTATCAAAAAGAAAACAATTATCCTCCAAAAAAATTTCTTCATTTTAAAATTTTTCTTATAAGTAACAGATGTTTTAAAAGTCTTAATTATCTTAATAAAGACCGGAAAGAACCGTACCAAATCTAAATCCTAAAATTATTGCAATAAGAATAAGAAAAATTAATCCCATGATAATTAGCACTTTTCTTAAGTTTATCCATTTTTTCAAAAAAGGTAATAGCAACCCAAAAAAGACAAAAAGGATAGCCAAAATAATTAATAAATCTGGATTAATGACCAAAAATTTTTTCTTTAAAGTTTTCCATTCTTCTGGAGTAAATGCTAATTCAACTTTCCCTTCACAAATCCCAAAAGGAGGGCCTTTTATTTCTGTTTTTATTATTCTTAAAGAATCCGGTAAACTCGTTATCTTTCCTAAAAGAAATTTTCCTGTAGAAAATTTTCGATAACCACACTCACAAATTATCTCTCCATAGGTTATCACATTTAAATAGGCATTCCCTGTATTTTCGAATAAAATTTGGGGGGTTAAAATCGATGGATGAAAGAAATTTAAGAAATGAATTCTAAACGGCTTAAAAGAAATTAATTCAGGATAATCGATGTCTATCTTAAAATTTCTTATAATAGCCGATCTTTTTATTGCTTTTCTCTCCGGATCTATTACAGCAATATTTACAGGAATCCCAATTCTTGCTTTAAAACTTACCCCAGTTGAAGGAACTTCAGAAGAAGAAAGGGTTTCAAAAAATATAGTAACCGCTCGATTTCCAAACCCTGCATTTTCAGGAACAGAAATCATAATCTCCATAGATTTGGAATCATTTGCTGGAATAAAAAATTTTTCTTCAGGAATAGAAATCCAGTTAGCACAAGAATAGGCTTTTTCACCAGGTGGATAGAATTCAAATTCTCCTTCAGGAGAAATCCAATAATCTTCTAAATATGCTTTAAAATATAGATCTTTTTCACTTTTATTATAAACTTTTATCTTTTGAATATGCTCACTTCCCGGAAGAAGATCTAATGTTATCTTTGCGGGAACAGCTCCAATATTAATTTTAGCAGAAGACTTATTAAAAAAACCTAAAATAACAGAAACTAAAATACTTACTAAAATGAAACAAACTATTTTCTTCTCCCTCATCTTCCCTCCTGTTTTTATTAATTTTTAATTAAATTTTTATTTAATTATACCATCTTTTCACTATAAAATAAAAACCCCCTCAAAAGAGGGGGTTTTT
>CAZICA010000001.1:35758-41312 GCA_964537705.1 uncultured Candidatus Saccharibacteria bacterium | reverse complement strand
TCCTTCTCCTTTAACTCTTAAGGTCCAGTTAGTATTACATTTCACATTCACGGTAATAGCATCTTGAGGAGTATAGTAAGGGGAACCTATAGGATCTACATCTCCAAAGTTATAAGTGCTCTCCTGAACCTCGATTTCGATAGCTGGCTTAACATCAAATGTTACAGTATGATTATCAGAATCTTCAGTTTGGGAAGCATTTGCATTTAATCCGATCATAGCGGTAAGCACAAAGACACTTATCAAAGCTAAAACAAATTTTGTTTTCATTTCCTTCTCCTTTTGTTTTTTAACTTTTAATTTTTATTTTTTTGAAAGGAGCTCCGTCTAAATCTAGATAAATTAGACGGTCGACCCCCTGCTTCTGCAGGTTAACTCCTTTCTTTTTCTCTCTTTTTATAAGGAAAGCGATTATAAAGCCAATTAAAACCCCGGAGATAAACGCTAAAATTATCCATAGCCAGAAGGGAAATTTAACTTTTTTCTCTTCTTTAATCTCTCCTCCCACTGGAACTTCTACTGGTTTTTTTATCTCTTCTTTTTTAGGTTTTTCTTCTACTTTTTCTTTTTTAACTACTGGAGCAATTTTAACTAATTTATAAAACGCTCCAGAAAGATTTGCAGGAACTTCTTTCCCTTGAAAAGCAGCTCTTCCATAAGTAATATCTACTCTTGCCTCTCCTTCTTTTTTAGCTCTGAAATTTAAATTTGCTATAAATGCATTTGAATACCCCCCAGAAGTAGTTGCAGCGATAAAATAGGCGGTTCCTGATCCATTGTCAAAAGTTTTTTTCATCCATAGTTCAAAGTTAGTGGAAGGTGATATACTTACAATTTCTAATTTATCAGGAGGATAATTAACCTTTACTTCTACAGAATCAAAATTATTAAATCCTTGAGCTCCTAGGGTCACATTAAAAGTTTTACCAACAGAGATTTTTCCACTAGCAGGAGCTAAATAAAGATTAACAGCTTGAGCATGACAAATTTTAAAGCCAAGAAAAAGGAAGAAAATTGTTAAGAAAATTTTTATTTTTGTTTTTTTCATCTCAACCTCATTTAATATTGATTAGACCATTCAGACACTAATATACTGAAATCAAGTAAATCGACCTTTTTATCTAAATTAGTATCAGCTAAAGAATCTGCTGAATTCCATTTTGAAGCTAAATAACTAAAATCTAAAAGATCGACTTTAAAATCAAAATTGAAATCAGATACTTTATAAATAGTAAAACAATTTTTTAATTCTCTTTCTTTTCCATCTGGATTTGTAAGTTTAAGGCTCCATTTATGATAATCTAAACCTTCCAGATTAAATTCCCCTATAATTTTTCCTGAGTTTTTATATTCTATCTTATCTGCTTCTTTATATTTTTTTTCTTTCACTAATTTTGCTTTAATTCCTTTTTTAAATCCGCTTCCAAAAATTTCTAATTTTACTTGTGCTTTTGGCCCCCTATTTACTCCTTTTTTTGGAGAAATTCCTAATATTTTAAATTCTTCCCTAGCTGGAGGTCGCCCTACTCCTCCTCCACCTCCACCACCTGAAGGTGCTACGAATTGGATTGTTGGTCTTTGAGATAAAACAACATTGTCAGTAAGATCGGTTGCTGTTACTTCAACAGTTTGAGCAACAGAAGAAGAAACCTGTCCAATAGCCTTTCCTTCAGAATCTGTAGGAGAAGCTGGCTGAACAAGGATCACGTTAGAGCTTGGATTAGCAGATAATCTTACTTCCCTTCCTGTCAAAGGAGATCCATCTTTATATAAAAGGGTAACAATAATTGTTGAATAGTTATTTATTGTTAAAGATGTAGGATTTGCTATTACAGATGAATAAGGATCTATTACCTCAGACGGAGAAAGAACATTAAATTTTAAAATATGCGAATCTGCTGAAACCATAGAAATTCCAAAAAGAATAACCAAGCATATGATAAGAAAATAAAAACTTTTTAAAATTTTTTTTCTATTTCTCATTCTAATTATTTGTTCCTAAACCTCTTAGATATCTTTTTCCAGCTGTCTTTCCTCCTTGCCTTTCAAACCATTGAGAGTAAATTTTTGGTTTTCTTTCTTTTTTTTGAATATAAAACAGATAAGGATTTGGAGCTTTTTTTGAAACACCTTTTCCATCTGGTAATCTTTTCTCTAATTCTGCTAAATCTATTAAATTTTCATAAGTTGGTTGAATTTTTCTTTGTTTTTTTCTCATTTTTTAAAATTAAAAATAGCTATCACCTTTAAAAAGGGATAGCATTAATTTCTAAAAATTTTAAATTCAACCTCATTTTTGTTTTTCTCTTTTTATTTTTGTTTTATTAATATATAATACCACAAAATTAATTTTTTTTCAATAATTTTTTAATCTCATACTTTTAACTGAGAAACAAACTTTTTAGCCAAAATATAAATTGGAAACATTCCTAAAATCGTTACCAGAACCACCAAAAGAAAAGAAATTTTATTAATATCTTTAAGAACCTTTAACAGGTTATTTTGAGGAATTCCTCCTGCTATCATTCCAATCACCTTTCCTTCGCTAGTTTCCAATGGTAAGAAGGTCATTAAGTAAGGTTTTCCTAAAAGATTAACTCTTCCAGTAAATTCTTCCTTTTTATTTAAAACCTTATAATTTATTTTGGCATTTTCTTGAGTAAATCCTATTTGCCTTTTTTGATTCTCCCATAAAGTAGTAATTACAGCTTTATTTCTTTCAAAAAGGAACAATTCCAATCCAACGATTTTTGAAAGTCTATCTATCAAAGAAATAGATATAGGAACAGCTTCAATTTTTACTCCGTCAATTTGATTATTCTTATTATAAATAGGAAAAGCTGTTTGGAAAGAAAACTTACCAAATAAATCAGATCGAAAGGTAAAATATTGATGACCTTGTAAAGCTTGATCTACTAAATAATCTTCTCTTAGATAATTGTTTATTTTTAAAGTAGAACCCTTTTGAAAAATTATTTTTCTATTTTTATCTGTTCTAATAATTAGAGAAGGAGATTTTAATGGATATAGATTTGTAAAATAATTTTTTAATAAAGTGGTTTTAGAACTAATGTTTATCATACTTAGATGCTCTAAAGAAGCAAGAAACAAAGATTGGAAAATAAAAGCAACTATAATTGCTAAACCAACAGCAAAACTTAAAAAAATTAGAAGTAGCTCCTCCTTTAAACGAAATCTTAAATATTGCCAGAACCAAATCCCTAAGGAAATCAATCCGCAAAGTTTAAAAATATGTTCAAGATACCAATTAATATCAAAATTTTTATCTAAGTTCAAAATTGCTAATAAAAAACTACAAGTAAAACAAAAAAATCCTATACAAAAAGATTTTAAGGATTTATTTTGCTCCAACTTATATTGCTTTAAAGAAATGATTGTAATCGCTCCCAAAAATACAGCTGAGAGAAAGAAGGAAAATTTCAATCCAGCTAAAAGGGTGGGAAACGGAAAAAATATGATTTTTAATCCTGGGATTAAAGGACGATGGGCATAAAGACTTAAAAATATCAAAATAAAACCAATTATAGCCAATATTGTACTAAATTGGAGGATTAATAAATTAGAGCCAAAAGAAGCATAAATTACCTCAAAGCATCCAAACAAAAAGAATCCCAAACTTTTTAAAAACACTTTTCCTTCTCGTTTTAAAATATAGGCATCAAGAAAAAGCCAGGCTATAGCAAAACAAATTAGAGCACCAAAAGCTTCTATTGCAAAATGAATATTAGAAAGCCAAAATATAACCCACATTTAACCTTCCAATCTTTCTTTAATAATCTCTTCAGTTAAAATTCCTTTATAAGAACTCTTTATCCGACCCGATTTCTCAATAAAAAATGCAAAGGGAAAGATATTTATTTTATACTCTTTAATTAAATTTCCTTTTTCATCTAAAAGAATTAATTGATTTAATGAAATTTCTGAATGAGTTAAAAAATCTTCAACCATTTCTTTTTTCTCTATAGCAATTAAAATAATTTTTTCTTTAAGATCTTCAGGTAAAGAATCAAAAATCAATAATTGATCGAATGCCAAAGGATGCCAGCTAGGAAGAAACACAACAATAAACTCTTTTCCTTTAAAATCTTCTGTTTTATAAATTTTGCCAGATAAATCTGGTAATTTAAATTTAAATATCTTTTCTTCTTCCTCTTCGGCCCAGCTTATCCATTGAGGAGGTTTTTCTAAATTTAAAAATCCAGGAAGATAAAAAAGAGAAATTAATATTAAAATCCCAAGAAAGACAAACTTTAAAATAAAATCTAATTTTCTTCTATAGAAAGTATAACCCTGTTTCCTCTTATGAGGTTTGAAAAATTGGTAGAAAAAATAAAAAGAAAATAAAAAAATAAAAAGAAAAACAAATCCTTTTAATCTATTTTTATAAAGAGAGAAAATAAAAGAAGAAATAGAGAAAGGAGAAAGCTCGACAGAAGAATTGATAAAAGTTTGTCTTCCTATGTTAAATTCCTGCCTCCAGGGTTCGTATCCTTTAGCTTTTATCTCTAAATAATATCTTCCCTTAGGAATTAAAAAGCCATACCCTTTTGCTATATCTTGAGGATTTTTCTCTCCAAAAGAAGATCCATCCCATAAAATCCATGAATCGCTCTCTTTATCAAATTTAAACAAAGTAGCAATTCCATTTTTTATCCTTTCCCTACTCTTTTTGTCATAGATAAAACCTGGTTTTCTAATTTGAAGATCAAATAGTTTTTCTTTTGAAGAATTTAATTGAAAATATAAAGGTATTCTCTTTTCCCTCTTTAGATCTTTAAAATTTTTAAAATCTAATTTTGCCTCATAAAAGCCTGAATTTTTGTTGTAATTTAAAGGAATTTTATAATCTAAAATTATAAGAAATAAATCCTTTACATCTCCTTCTACCCGAAGTTGAATAAAAAGAGATCTATCTTCAAATACATTTATTATGTTAAATTCATTAGGATAAATAATTTCTGAATTCACTCTAATTACACAACCTAAGAGTTTTGCCTCCTCTTTAGCGCCTCCTATAGATATAAATAAGAAACTAGCAATTAAAATAAGATTAAGTAAAAAAAGAAATTTTCTCATCTTGATTGAAGTAATTTTTGCACTTTTTCTACAATTTCTCTTGGTGTGAATTCGGATTTAACCCAATAATCAAGAGCTCCTAATTTTTTTCCTCTTTCTTCATCTTTTGGATTTCCTGCTAGATTAGTTAAAAGAACCACTGGGATTTTCTTAAATCGAGGATCTTTTTTTAAAATAGATAACATATCGAAACCATTCATTTTTGGCATCATAATATCAAGTAAAATAATATCAGGTAATTTCTTTTCTTCATAAATCTCTTCTAAAACTTTAAGTCCTTCTTCTCCGTCTGAGGCAACAAAAACCTCATAACCATCTCTCTTAAACTTTTCTTGATACATTCTTGCCATTAAAAGATCATCTTCTACTAAAAGAATTTTAGCTTTTTTACCCATAATTTTTATTAAGCTAGCGGAAGAGTAAAAGAAAAATTAGATCCTTTGCCTACCTCACTCTT
>CAZICA010000001.1:0-35658 GCA_964537705.1 uncultured Candidatus Saccharibacteria bacterium | reverse complement strand
CCTATTAAATTATTTAGCACTTGGATTACTCTATCGGGATCTGCTTTCACTTTCGGAAATTGCTTAGGTTCCTTGAAAATTATCTTAAGATGTTTTTCTTTGGCAAGAGGAACGAAATTTTTTACTACTTCTGAAACAACTTTCTCTAACTGGAAGATTTTCAAAGAAATCAAAAGTCTTCCCTCCTCTATCCTCGAAATATCAAGCATATTAGAAACTAATTTTATTAACCTCTCATTTCCTTTATATGCTGCCAATAAAGCCTCTTTAACCTCTTTATTAATGGGACCAAAATCCTCTTCAAGTACCATAGAAAGATATCCTTTTATTGCTGTCATTGGGGTGCGTAACTCGTGAGATGCAATTGAAATAAATTCATTTTTTGCCTCAGCTAATTCCTTTTCTTCAGTGATGTCTCGAAAAACTAAAACTGTAGTAATTGGATTGCCTTGTTTATCAAATATAGTAAAAATTCCGTCAGCTATTGGAGCAAAGGTTTTATCTTTTCTTTGAAGGTAGGCTTCTTTGATATTTATTTCTTTTTTTTCTTTTATTGAGGTTAGGAAAGGATGAAATCTTTTAAAATCTTTTTTATTTTTGGCTTTAATTACAATTACATCCCATATAAATTTTCCTAGCACTTCTTGAGATTTAAAACCTGTAATTTCCTCTGCTGCCTTATTGAAAATAATTATTTTTAACTCAGGATTTAAGGCAATTACTCCATCTTTAATCTCTCTTAAAATTGCTTCTATTTTTTCTTTTTCTTGAAGTAAATGGTCATTTGCTTCCTCTAAATCTTTTAACATATTCAA
Source organism: uncultured Candidatus Saccharibacteria bacterium (assembly GCA_964537705.1). Lineage (GTDB taxonomy): Bacteria > Patescibacteriota > JACPGU01 > CAZICA01 > CAZICA01 > CAZICA01. Next base: position 34,843 of record CAZICA010000001.1, on the reverse strand, counting down.
AAGAGCTGCTTTGGTATTTTCTAATTCCCTATTAGCTTCCTCTAATTTCTCTGTTTTTATTTCTAATTCTTTTTTAGCAATACTTATATCCTCAAGGATATTAAGGAGAGCCTCTGAAAAATTTTTTTGTTCAACTAAATTTATTAGATCCATATTTTTTTGATCTTAAATATTTTATTTCGTCTTCTAATTCTTTTATCCGTTTTTTTAACTCTATCATTTTTAACTCTCTTCCAGTAGCTAACCGAGTAAATTTTTCCAAATCTCTTACTTTCTTCTCTAATTGTCTTTTAGCTTCTTCCAATTCTCTTGTTCTATCTTTAACTTTTTCTTCTAATTTTTTTGAATATTGCTCTAACTTATCTCTTGATTTTTTAAGTTCCTCTGTCATCAAATCAAATGCTTTTGCAAGCTGACCTATTTCATCTTTACTTTTTAGACCAATTCTATAATCTAAATTCCCTTTAGCAATAATTTCTGTTCCTTTATGAAGTTGATATAAAGGACCAGTGATTGTTTTGGAAAACCAATAACCTAAAATGGTTAATATTAAAACCAAAAGAATATTTATTAAAATAGTAACATTTCTTAATTTAAAAACAGGAGCAAATGCTTCCTTCTCACTTATTTCCGCAATTAAACAAAGTTCATTTTTAGGAATCCAGGTATAAGCTGCTATCACTCTTTCTCCCTTATAATTTCTCACACCTTCCTTATGAGAACTATTCCCTTTTAAACAATCTTTAACTTGCTCTGTATAAATTGTTTCTTTAAAACCTTTTTCAGAATATTTTAAATCAGTAACAGCATAATTTGACTGGTTTATCAAATAAGTCTCACCTGTATCACCTAAACCTGATCTTTCTAACATAATTTCACTCAATTTATTCAAATTTAATCTAATTGCTAAAACAGCTAAAGTTTTTGTTTGATATTTAATCGGTGAAGAAATTACAATAGTTAATTTTTGAAGCCCTACATCGTAGAAAATATTTTGAATAAAAGTCTTTTCCTTCCCTTTTAAAAAATAATCCTTATCGGCTTTGATCTTTCCTTCTTGATTTTGATCTGTAGAAATTCTTATCACTCCATCTAAATCTAGGATAAAAATCTCAAGAAAATCCGGATGTTTTTTATTTCTTAATTCTAGAAATTTACATAGATCTTTATGAATTTTTTTAAAATCTCTTTTCGATCTTGTGCTAAAAAGTTCTTTTACCGATCCAATCACTAAATTATCTTGCGCGAATATTTCTATTTCATGAATTTTTTCCTCCAACCAATCTCTGACTTGATTCTCTTTTAAAATCACTACACTTTCTAAATGATTTTTTATTTTTTCTTTAACAATCTTTTTTCCTCCTATAAAAGAAAGGGTGCTTCCTATTGTCGAAGAGAGAATTAATAGACTCACTAAAATAAAAGTAAGTTTAAAATCGATCCGATTATAAAATTTTATCTTTTCCATAAATTTTCTCTAAAAATTCTAAAGTAAAAACTTGCTCAATATCTATTGGATCTTTCAAGAGATTTTGTTCTATAAGTAAATTCTGAACTTTTTCCCATTCTTCTTTTTTCATCATTCCTAAAGGATTATCTCCTGTATGAATTAAAGGAATTGAAGTAGTCAACATGTAAAGTTGATGAGATAAAGTCGTATCGGTACTGTATTTCAAAGTATGATTAACAGCCTCAAGTTCGTGCTCTATAGCATATTGCCATCCTTTTAAAGTTGCTCTCAAAAACTTTTCTACTAATTTTGGCTGCTGATCTATTAATTCGTCTCGGGTAAATAAAACATCAGCATAGATATTTATTCCATAATCTGCCATTAAAATTGTGTTCACCTCATATCCTGCTTCTATCGCTTGATGGGGCTCGTTGATTATATAACCAGTTGAAACATCTGTTATTCCTTTTATTAATTCTGAAGCATCATATCTAATAGAAATTTCTTTTATTTTCTTTCTATCAATTTTTAATTTCTTCATCATAGCAAAATAAAGTAAATCAACATTAGTACCTCGTTCTAACCCTATAGTTTTACCTATAAAATCATAAGGGGTCTTGATTCCGCTTTCTTTTAATGCGTAAGCACAAACAGGATTTATTTTATAAATAACTGCTATTGCTTTTAAAGGAAATCCTTTTGCTCTTGCTAAAATTAATTCATCAGCGCCTGTTATTCCAAAATCTGCCTCATTATTTACCACAGATTGGATAGTGGGCTTTTCAAAAGAAAAAGGAATAAGATTTATTCTTAGTCCTTCTTTTTTGTAAAATTCCTTTTCTATCGCTGTATATATACCTGCAAATTGAGCTTGATGAAGCCATTTTAATTTTACTGTCACTTCTTTGAGTTCTTTTGTTTCTCCTTTTGAAATAAGAAAAGAACAAGTTAAAACTATTATTGAGACTAATAAACTAATCAAAATTAGACCAAGAACAAATTTCCTCATGATTCAAATTTAAAAAAATTTTTGTTAAATTTATCTAATAAAAAAATTAAAAGATAGCAAAAAATTGCTATCCTGACTTAAATTTTTTGAAGTTCTTTACAAAGGTAAAATTACAGTAAATTTAGAACCCTTTCCTTTTCTGCTTTCTACTTCTATCCTCCCTCCATGAGCTTTAGCAATAGAGTTGGAAATTGCAAGACCTAATCCAGTACCCTTTGTTTTGTCATCTTTTGCTCTATAAAATCTTTTAAAGATAAAAGGAAGTTCTTCCTTTGAAATACCACACCCAGAATCAGCTACTATAATATAGACCTTTTTCTTTCCTAAAACAGTTTTAAGTTCGATTTTTCCTTCTGGAGGAGTATATTTAATAGCATTTGAAATTAGGTTTAAAATCATCTCCTTTAACCTTCTTTTATCTCCTTTAATATTTATCTCTTTAGATTGAATTAATCTGTAATCAATATTTTTATCTTCTGCTAAAATTTTAGTCTCCTCAAAAATTTCTTCTAAAAGCAATTTTAAACTTAAACTCATCTTTTCAAGACGATATTCTAGAAAATCTCCTTTTATTAAGGTAAGTAAATTAGAAATAATCAAAGAGAGTCGATCAGTAGCCTCCTTTAAAACAACCAAGGTCTTTTTTAGTTCTCTTATATCCTTTTCTTGGAAAGAAGTTTCAATATATCCTTTAATTATTGCAAGAGGAGATTGTAATTCGTGACTTAAATCAGCAATAAATTTTGATTGTTTTTCATAAAATTTTTTAAGTTGAAGTGTTTTCTCTTTTACTTTATTTTCTAACTCTAGATAAGATTGTTCTAGTTTTTCATAGGATTCTTTAAGAGCCTTATCTTGTTCTCTTAAAAGTTCAATTGCTTCTTTTGCCTTTTTGGCATTTGTTTGGGAGAGACTAATAAAGAATCCTATAACAATTAAAAAAGCGGCTGAAAGAAAATTGATATAAGTTAAAATATTTAAATACCAATAAAGGAAAATGTGAATCAATGCCAAACCAAAAGCAAAACAGGTCCATTTCCAATCAAACCCTAATTTTGCTTTCCATTTTACATGATACTCACAATAAGGTGCTCCATAAAGTTGCCCTTTTTCCAGAACTAAATCTCCTTTTCTAAAATTTTTTATAATTTCAATTATTTCTTTTTTAAAAAGACTATTATTTATTAAAAATTCTGCTTTTCGTTTTCTTCCAACTAAAACATTATTTAAAAATACAAAAGTACTTTCTTCTCTATAATCTAAACCAAATTCTTTAGAGATTTCCTTTAATGATAACTTGCAAGTCTTTTTAAAGGAAATAGCGGGAGGAAGTTTAAATAACAAAGGTGTTGTAGTAAGAGCAAATAAATTAAATCTACAAACCAAGTAATTTCCATAATCTTCATATCCTTTTTTAAAAATATATCTAATTATAGCTTGAGTTGAAGAAGGAAATGTAACTATTAAATTTTGGACCCTTGTAAATCTTTTTATAATATAAGGATATAATTTATAAATAGTGAGAGGATTAATAAAAAATGAAATTAACCGATTTATTCTTTTCGATTTCAAATAAATTTCCATAAGAGAGTCATTTTCTTTCTTGGGTAATAAAAAAGCAATTTTCTTTATAAAATCCTCTTCCCTAGAAATATTCTTTCCAATTTTTAAAGCATCAGCAAAAAAATCACATGAAATCCAATTTTGTTCATTTAATAAATAATCTAAAGAAAAATTTGTTTTATATTTTTTATTTAATAACTTTAAAAATAACTCAACTTTGTCCTTTGAGAAATTTTCTTTTAAATAAAGAATAATTGGTTTAACCAATTTACAAGAAACCTCTTTCTTCATTTTCTTTATTATAAACTGAGCGAAAAATTAAGTAAATTGTTATTAAATGGAAGTGCAAATAAATTAACCAGAATTATTAAAATTAACAAAACTAAAATCAATCTCTTGAAAAAGATTTTAATTATATTTGAAGATAAACTTTTATTCGTGAAGAAATGTTCTTTTCGGACAATAGTCTTTTCAAAAACTAATATATAGAAATATAAAACCAGAAACCAACCAATCCAATTAATCACGGGAATTGTTAAAAAAGTTTTCCCGGGCGTTGACCAAACCCACCATTTATTTACTACAGCAATAGGATCTAATATAAAATCAAAATTGACAGCTAAAAATGCTGTAAGAAACGCTTTTAAAAACAAATTTGAGGTAATTGAATTAGAAATTAAATAAGGAAGAAAAGAAATAACAAACCATCCTAAAATTATCGCTAAAGGTACTAGACCAATCATTATAGGCCATCCTGAAAATTCTTTGATAAAAAAACGATCTATATAACCAAAGTAATTACCTCCTTTAAAGAAGATATTCAAATGTTCGAAAATTAACATCCAAAAACTTAGTCCCAAAAAATAGAATAGAATCTCTCGCCAAGAAAAGTATCTACGAGATAAATTTAAAGTAAAAAGAAAAAAAACATAAAGAATTAAAGACAAAATATAAGGAGGTATCATTTTAGATTATTTTTTATCGCAAATATGATGACCAAAAATAAAAAATTTGGAAGAAATATTAATAAAAAGAAAAAATAATTAGGTAAAAAAGAGATCATAGAAGGAGATAAAAAAGCAAGGATAAAAAAAACTAAATAAAGGGAAAGAAAACAAAGAAAAGCTTCGCTAAATTTAGCTCTTTTAAACTTAAGTGGAGGAAATATTATATTTGTAACTAATCTATAAATTAATTTTAAAGAAAGTATTTTTCGCGCAATTTTCGAATTATATTCCGAACGAAGAACTTTATAGAATTCTTGAGAAGAAAGTTTTTTTAAATTCGAAAAAAGCTCATGCCAATGATCCTTTTTAAAATAAGGACCAGCGATTGACCGAAATCTTATTGACCAACGATTATATTTTCCAAATCTTTCCCACCAGATATCTTCGTATTTTTTAAGAAAAGTTTTAGAAAAAGTTCCTTTTGAAAGGGCTTCCGATGCAATTTCTCCTGCTATTTTTCCCATCTCTAAAGCTGGCCTTATTCCTTCCCCTATAAAAGAAGTTGCCTGACCTGCTGCATCTCCTACTACCAATAGATTATCAGTAATCATAGGAATCAATGGCTGAAGCCGAGGTGAGAATTTATAAAGAAAAGTAGAAGGATTTTCTCTTGCGTTTTTAAAACAAAAAAAGAAATCATCTTCTCGCATTAAAAGTGACAATCTAGCTCTTAAATTCTCTCTTGAAGGTAATTCATAGGGCAACAAAGAACTTACTCCTATTTGACATTTTTCTTTAGAAAAAGGATAGATCCAGCCACCACCATTATAAAGAGAATCAAAACCTTGCAAGATAAATACTTCTTCAGAATTTTTAATCTCACAACTTTCAAGGACCACAGTTAAAACACCAGCAAAAGCATCTTTTTTAAACTTTAATCCCAGAAAAGAAGCAATTAAAGAAGCATTTCCTGTTGCATCAATTACCAAAGGAGCCTGATAAATCCTGCCATTGATATCAACTAAATTAATTACCTTGTTTTCTCTAAATACTTTGATCACCTCTACTCCTGTTCTAATTTCGCAAAAACTATTTTCTCTTAGAATCCTTTTACTCTTTTCTAGATCTAATAAAGCTGCTACTGGATCTTTATAATTAAAAGAAGTCTTCACTTTCTCTGTATGGAAACTAACTACTTTATAAAAATTGATGACCGCTTCTTCTAAATGAAATTTTTCAATTGTATCTAAAAATGTAACTCCAACAGGATTATCGGAACTATCTATCCTTTCTTCCTTTTCCAAAAGAAGAATTTTGCCTTTAAAAGGAAAAGAAGCTGCAACTGAAAGGCCTGCTAAGCCTCCCCCTACAATAATGAGATCAAATTTTTCCATTTTTTACTTTAATTAAAAATCTAGTATTTCTTAATTCATCTAAATTCTTAGCTCCTATAGAAAACATCACAATTTTTAATTCTTTTATCAATTTTTGAAAATAATTTTTAACCTCAAAAGATGACTTTTTTGCTAATTTAAGCAAAGGAAACCCTATTCCAACTAAATCAGCTCCTAAAGCAATCGCTTTTGCAACATCTATTCCTGTTCTAATTCCTCCACTAGCAATTATTTTGCAATTAATATCTTTTAAAGCAAAAATGGCATCAGCTGTTGGAATACCCCAATTAGCAAAATTATCCCATCCTTCAACTAAAGCCCAACAAGTCCCCCCCGCGCCAGCCACATCAATTGCATAAACAAAATCTTCTAGCTTTTTCCCAACATCATAAGAAATTCCAAAACCGATTTCTTTAACAATTATAGGAACTTCTAAACTAGAAGAAACTGTTTTTATTTTCTTTAAAATTCCTTTAAAATTTACATCTTCATTTTGAAAAACTTCTTGAAGAGGATTTAAATGAAAGATTAATCCGTCTGCCCCAATTTCCTCTATCGCCTTTTTACATTCTTCTATTCCAAATCCATAATTAAGCTGAACCGCTCCTAAATTAGCTAATAAAACAGTTGAAGGAGCAAATTCTCTCAGTTGAAAACCAAAGGTTATTTTTGGATTCTCTATAGCAACTCTTTGAGAACCAACAGCCATAGCAATTTTAAGATCTTCTGCAGCTATAGCTAAATTTTTATTAATTTTAGAAGCTAATGGAATTCCTCCAGTCAAAGAAGAAATTAAAAAAGGTGCCTCAAGAATCTTTCCTAAAAATTCTGTTTTAAGATTAATTTCATCGAAATTTAACTCAGGAAGTGCCTGATGAATAAATTCATAATTTTCAAACCCCGTGGTTTTATCTTTAAACTGAATATCTTTGGTAAAAGCTATTTTAAGATGTTTCTGTTTTTTGTTCATAATTTGCGTTCGATCAGAAATTTGCTAAATTCTTCTAATTTTTTAACTCCCTTTTGAGGAAAAAAGAGTTTTAGTTTAATCAATGCTTTTTCTAAAATTTCTCTTGCTTTCCTTTCTGCGTATTCTTTTGCTTTATATTTTTTTATCAACTCGATCGCTTCTTTTATTATTTCTGGATCATTTGAATGTTTTCTTAAAATAAAAAGCAACTTATTTCTATCTTTTAAATTAGCTGCTTCTAAAGTTTTTATAATTAAAAGACTTAATTTGCCTTCGGTAATATCTTCGCCTAATTCTTTTCCCCATTTTAAGGATTTAGGAAATAAATTTAGAATATCATCAATGATTTGAAAACTCACTCCTAATTCTTTTCCGAAATTTTCAACTACTTTTTCTTGCGATTTAGATCCATCACCTAAAATAACCCCTAATTTTCCAGCCAAAGAACTTAAAACGCCTGTTTTTGCTCTGGCCATTTTAAAATAATCCTCTTCTGAAACAAATTGAGGATTTTTATGCCAAAAGATGTCCATCCCTTGGCCGAAATGCAATTCTAACATTTTTTCGAAAATTAACTCATAAATTTTTGCTTTCTTCTCTTGAGGAATTTTACTTTTTTTTAAGATTTCAAAAGGTAGAAAATAAAGAAAATTTCCTGCATTTAAAGATAGGTCGATTCCAAATTCTAAATGAAGAGCCGGTTTATTCCGACGAAGCTGAGAATTGTCCTCAATGTCATCTATAATTAAAGTCCCGTTATGAATGACTTCTGGAATAAGAAATAATTTTTTAAAATTTCTCCAATTTCCTTTTACCATTTGACAAGTTAAAATACTTAAAATTGCCCTCCACCTTTTCCCTCCTCGAAATAAAAAATCTTTTATAGGTTGGAAAATAGATTTTTTAGCAAATTCATCTTTAAATGAGGAAATCAATTCTTTCAACTCTCTTTCTATTAAAATTTTTTTAGATTTTAGATAATTTTCTATACTCATGATTTTAAAATTTGCTTTAGCTTTTTGAGATCAACATCTGTATTTACACATCCATCTTTTTCCAGTTGAAGACCTTTAGCTGGAATTTTAAATTTCTTCATCAGTTTTAAACCAAGCTCAAGTTCTTTTTTACAAGCTACACCTATCACCCCTTTTGGTTTATATTTTTTAACTAAAGAACTAATTACACTTCCGCCACTTGCTACTAATACCTTTTTATAACCCAGCTTTTCTGCCTCTTCTATAATAAAACCAATCTTACATTGACCGCATTTTTGGCATTGAATTCCTTCTTGAGTAAAAGGAGCTTTACACTCTAAAGATCTTAAACAATGGGGAAGAAAAATAATTCGTTGATTGAAAGGAATTTTTTTAAATTTAGTTGAAATTTCCATAAACTTTCTATTAAAAATAATAGATTTTTTGAATTAAATTTTTTTTATAAAAAAATTAAAAAATTTTAAAAATAAAAAACTCTCAAAAAAATTTTGAGAGTCTAATTTAATTTTATTAACTTTTATCCTTCTATTTTATATCCAGATCCATGAACAGTTTTGATAAGTTTTTTCTTAAAACCCTCGTCTATTTTCTTTCTTAAAAATCTTATATGAACATCAACTGTATTTGTAAATGGATCTGCATTCATATCCCAGACATGTTCTAAAATCATTCCTCTTGTCAGAACAACGCCAGGATTTCTCATTAAATATTCAAGTAAAGCAAATTCCTTTCTTGAAAGATTAATCTCCTTTTCTCCTCTTTTTACTTTATGAGAGACAGTATCAAGAACAAGATCGTCTATTTGAAGAACGTCTCCTGTGATTTTCTTCTCTCGACGAAGTAATGCTCTAATTCTAGCAATAAGTTCTTCTAAAGAAAATGGTTTTACTAAATAATCATCTGCTCCTGCATTTAAAGTCTCTACTTTTATTTTTACGTCTCCTTCCACTGTTAGCATAATTATAGGTACTGAAGAATTTTCTTTTCTTAATTCTTTACAAACTTCGATTCCATTCTTCTTTGGTAATCTAATATCTAAAACAATAACATCATATTCGTTTATTTGAGCCAAATTAAGACCTTCTTCTCCATCAAAAGCTGTGTCCACAGTAAAATATTCTGCTTCCAATCCTTTTTTAATAAAATTTGAAATTCCTTTTTCGTCTTCGATAACCAAAATTCGCATTTTATTCTCCTAATATTTGAACTATTACTTCTCTTTTTCTAGGCTTATCCAATTCGATCAAAAATATTCTTTGCCATTTTCCTAATTTTAATTCCCCATTTATTAAAGGAATAACCTCCGAAGTAGCTAAAAAAAGCTGTTTACAATGAGAATGACCATTTAAACATTCATTTTCTTCTGGATTACAAACTAAATTTTCTGTCCTAATTGTTAAATCATCGTGACGATAATACTTCTCCTTTGGACAAACATGTTCCATCACATCAATAAAATCTTTTTTAAAACCAGACTCGCTTTCGTTAATTCTTATTGCCGCAGTGGTATGCCTAGAAAAAACCAAAACTAATCCATTCTTGATTTTTGAACTTATCACCTTTTCTTTCACTGAATCAGTAATATCGATAAATTGAAAATAGTGATTTGCTTGAAATTCTAATGAAAAACTTTTAATTTCCATCTCAACTGTAATTTAAACAAACTATTTATTAAGATTCTATAACAATTTTATTAAAATTTTATTAAATTTTCAATTTTATCTTCTATGTCTAAGTTCCCGACTTATAAGATATGCAGCGATTATCACTAGAAGAAGTATAATTCCTTCTAAAATTCTTATAAATAATCTGGTTTTTAAAATATCTCCTATAGTTTCAAAAGTACTTTTAGCTTTTGCTGCTGTTGGAATAAAGATCTCCTCTTTTTGTTTTTTTAAAGGAGGAAATTTAAATTCTGGAATTCCTGGCTTTGCTTTTATTTTTTCTTCTACTTTTTCTTCTTCCTTTTTTTCGATTTCTTCTTCTATCTTTTCTTCTAATTCTTTTTTAGGTGAAATAATTGGTTTCTTCCCCGGGATAATTACTTCTTCTTTAACCCTTTCTTTCGGTTTTTCCTCGGGAGTAGGTTCTATTGCTAAAAGTGTATAAGAACCTCCTAAAGTTACAAAAGAAACATCTTCTCCATTTGAAATTACTTTTGTATCTTCTAAAAATAAAATATTAGCACTACCTTCTCCTTTTACTTTGAAATTTAAAGTAGCAAATAAAGCACTTTGATCAGTTCCTCCAGGAACTCCCCCACCCCAGTAAATTTTTCCTGCATCGTTATCAAAATAATTTCCTCCTGCTGGCAAATTAAAAACAGAACCCAACTGAACGGTATCTACCTCTAAAAGATTTGAAGGAAATGACAAGCTCGCTCTTATTGTGTCTATTTGATTTCCTCCAGTGTTTATCCAAACAGAAAGAGTAAAAGATTCTCCAACTTTAAAAGTACCAGAATTGGGAGAAAGGGTCAAAGAAGCTTGCTCAGCAAATGTTGGAAAAAATGGAATAGAAAGAAAAATTGCTAATAAACAAAAGAAAAAGATTTTCCTCATCAATTTTCCTCCTTTAAGACCAATTATGCATTAAAATAGAAAAATCATAGTCATTGATTACTCCATCATCATTTAGATCGGCTTTTAAATTAGAAGGAGATGATCCCCAATTGAATAGCAAAATAGAAAAATCATAGTCATTAATAAATCCATCTTCATTTATATCTCCTTTAAGATAAATAATTTCTTTTTCACCTAAAAGAGCAAACAGAGTTAAATGATTAATTTTAACTGTTACCTTATTCAAACTTAGATCAACCGTAGAAGCTAATTCTTCCCAATTATTTTCTCCTTTAAAATAAACTTTCAAACTAGATTCTTTAAATCCTTCTATTTGCTCATCAGTGTAGTTAAAAGTTAAAGTAAGATCTCTTTGAAAAGAAGTAATTTTTTGGATGCCTGATTTAGCAGTAATTTCATATAGATGAGAACTAATTAAACTTAGATCAGAAGGTAAATCCCCTTCTGCTTGGCTAGGAATAATTGTAAATTCAGTAGAATAAGAAACCGAATAAGAAGGAATCAAAAGAGTAACAGATCCTCCATCGGGATTAGAAAGAGTAGTTCTTCCTCCAGTTGAACGAGTGGCAATTACCTTTCCATTATTGGTGATTGACATTGGAGGAGAATAGGTCCCGTATCCAAAAACTCGATTTACTTTTGGATAACTTAGATTAAAAGGAATTATCAAAAGAATTCCTATAATTACAATCCCTATTCTAAATAATATTTTTCTTGAATTTTCCATCTATCTAATTTAAACAAACTCTAGATTAAATAAAATTAAGGAATTTATTAAAACAATTAACTAATTTCTTAAAATTTTTTAATAACTTTTCTGTATTATTTTATAAATTCCTAATTTTTAGGAGGTGGATTTGGAGTTATCTGTCATTGTTCCTGTTTTTAATGGAGCAAATTACATTAAAGAAAATCTCTCTTTTCTAGAGAAAGAACTTGGTTCGATTTGTTCTGATTTCGAAATAATTGTAGTCTCAGACGGAAGTAAAGATGGTACAGAAAAAAAGATAAATGAAATTAAAAGTAGATATATCAAAAGTTATCATTATTCTAAAAACCAAGGAAAAGGGTTTGCTTTAAAATATGGAGCCTTAAAAGCAAAAGGGAAACTAATTGCTTTTCTTGATGCAGATATGGAACTTTCTCCTAAAGAACTTTTCAAATTTTTAAAACTAATGGAACTTTATGATTGTGATATTGTGATTGGTTCAAAGAGACATCCTCAATCAAAAGTAAATTATCCATTTTTTCGTAAACTCCAGAGTTTTCTTTATCAATCTCTGGTGTTTCTTTTATTTAGATTAAATATTAAAGATACCCAAACCGGAATAAAATTATTTAAAAGAGAAATACTTGATCTAATCCTTCCAAAAACTTTGGTTAAGAAATATGCTTTTGATTTAGAGCTCTTAGTTATTGCTTCCCATTTTGGTTTTAAAAAAATTTTAGAGGCTCCTATTGAATTAAATTATAAATTTGCAAGTACTGTAACTTTTTCCTCTGCCTGGAAAACATTTATTGATACCTTAGCTGTTTACTACAGACTAAAAATTAAAAAATATTATGATAAAACTTTTTAAAGAAGATAAATTTCTTAAAGGAGTAACTTATCTTACCTTTGGATTTCTAATAGCTAATTGTTTAAATTATTTTTATAATTTCTTTACTGCTCGATATTTAGGACCAAAAGATTATGGAACCCTTATCGCTCTTACTTCGATCCTTTCTGTAGTCGGTGTTCCTACTAGTTCGATTTTATTAGTCTCTACAAAATTCACTGCGAAATATAAAACAGATCATTTAAAACTTTCAAAATTCTGTTCTTATCTAGCAAAAAATGTATTTCTTTTAAGCTTTTTCATTTTTATTTTTTTTCTCATAAGTGCTGGGAAATTAATCAGATTTTTAAATCTTGAAGATCCAATGGCTTATTTTTTAATTCTTTTTATAATTTTTCCTATATTTTTAGTCCCCTTAAACCAAGGAATTTTTCAAGGAAAAGGTTTGTTTAAATCTATTGCAAAAATTGACATTTTTGGAGCTTCTTTAAAACTTGGTTTAACTATGATTTTTATCCCAATATTCTCTCTTAAATTAAAAGGTGCTATACTTGCCTTTTTGCTCTCAAGTATTTTTGTTCTTTTTCTTTATGGATTTTTAAATAGAGATTTAATTTTTTTAAGAAAACCTTTTTTGGAGATTGATAAAATATCGATATTTAGATTTGGTAAAACAAGTTTTTTCTACTCCCTCTTTCTTATTTTACTTTCTAATTTAGATATCCTTTTAGCAAAACATTTTTTATCAGATTTGGAAGCAGGCCTTTATGGAGCTTTATCTCTTTTGGCTAAAATCATCTTCTTTCTTACTGGCTCGATTTCTAATGTACTTCTTCCAACAGTGATAGAAAAAATAGAGAATAATAATCTTTGCAATTCACTTTTAATAAAAGCTTTGATTATTAATTTTATTCTTGGAGGAGGTGCTATTCTTTTATATCTTTTATTTCCTAAAACTATTATCTTGATTCTCTTTGGTAAAAAATATTTAAAGATAAGTTCTTTTCTTTTTATTTATGGTTTAACTTTCTTATTTTTAGCCCTAATAAATGTTTTTGGTACTTATTTTCTTTCAATCTCTAAATTTGGATTTATTCTCTTTCTTTTCGGTGGAGTAAGCTTCCAAATTATTTTATTTATGAATTTCCATCAAAATATTTCTCAATTCGTATTGGTCCAAACTTTAATCTTTGCTTTGCTTCTTATTGGAATGATATTTTATTTTTTATTTTTAAATAAATTTAACCAAACAATTAAAAAATTTTAATTTAAAATTTTTTATAGTTGAGCCATGAAAAAAATATTAGTTACTGGTTCAGCGGGTTTAATAGGCTCGGAAACAGTTAGATTTTTTGCTGAAAAAGGTTTTCAAGTATTTGGTATCGATAATGATATGAGAGCTTATTTTTTTGGAAAAGAAGCAAGTACTTCTTGGAACCAAAAACTTTTAGAAAAATCCTATAAAAATTATAAACATTTTAAGATTGATATAAGAGATCAAAAAAAGATTGAAAATTTATTCAAACTTTATAAATTTGATCTAATAGTTCACACCGCTGCCCAACCAAGCCATGACTGGGCAGCGAAAGAACCATTTACAGATTTTTCAGTCAATGCAAATGGGACTCTTAATCTTTTAGAAAATTTTAGAAAATACTCTCCTGAAGCAGTTTTTATTTTTACCTCTACTAATAAAGTTTACGGAGATAGCCCTAATAAACTGCCTCTCATTGAACTTGAAACTAGATATGAACTTCCAAAAAATCATCCCTTCTATAAAGGAATTGATGAAACAATGTCGATAGATAATTCAACTCATTCCCTTTTTGGTGTCTCTAAAACAGCTGCTGATCTATTGGTCCAAGAATATGGAAAATACTTTGGTCTTAAAACGACAGTATTCAGAGGAGGTTGTCTTACAGGACCTAACCATTCTGGAGCTCAACTCCATGGATTTTTAGCTTATCTAGTAAAATGTATAGCTACTTCCAGAAAATATACAATCTTTGGATATAAAGGAAAACAAGTAAGAGACAATATCCATTCTTTTGATGTTGTAAATGCCTTCTATCACGTGTATAAAGATCCAAAAATTGGTGAAGTTTATAATCTAGGAGGATCCAGAGAATCTAACATTTCTGTTTTAGAAGCAATTGAAAAGATTGAAAAAGCCTTAGGAAAAAAGGCAAAAATAGATTATTCAAATATCAATCGAACCGGTGATCATATCTGGTATATTTCTGATATCTCTAAATTTAGATCTCATTACCCTTCTTGGAATCTAACTTATAAAATTGATGATATTATAGAAGATCTGTGTAGAAATTTGAAAATTTAGTTATGAGTCTTAATTATAAAACCATTCTTATAACAGGAGGAGCAGGATTTGTTGGGTCTAATTTAGCCATAAATTTTAAAAAACATTTCCCTAAGCTTGAGATTATTACTTTAGATAATTTAAAAAGACGTGGTTCAGAGCTTAATTTAAAAAGATTAAAAAATTTTGGAATAAAATTTATTCACGGAGATATTAGAAATAAAGAAGACTTAGAACTTGATCAAAAGATCGATCTAGTTATTGAATGCTCCGCAGAACCTTCCGTGCTCTCTGGTATCAATTCTTCTTTATCCTATCTTATCAATACTAATCTAATAGGAACAATAAATTGTTTAGAACTTGCCAGAAAAAATAAAGCTGATTTTATTTTTCTTTCTACCTCTCGAGTTTATCCTATTTCTTATCTTAATAATCTAAAATTCGAAGAAGAAAAAACTCGATTTACATTAGAAAAAGACCAAAAAATTCCTGGTGCAAGTGAAAATGGTATTAATGAAAACTTCCCTTTAGATAAAGCTCGTTCTTTCTATGGAGCAACAAAATTGGCATCAGAACTATTAATAAAAGAATATGTCCAGCTTTATAAGATAAGAGCTGTAATCAATAGATGTGGAATCATTACCGGACCTTGGCAGATGGGAAAAGTAGATCAAGGAATAATCGTTTATTGGATTGCTTCTCATATTTTTGAAAAACCACTTTCTTATATTGGATGGGGAGGTAAAGGAAAACAAGTTAGGGATATTCTTCATATCGATGACCTGTTTAATTTAATATTAGCTCAAATTAAAGATTTCGATAGAGTGAATAATGAAACTTTCAATGTAGGAGGAGGACTTAAAAATAGCTTATCTCTCTTAGAACTTACGGATTTGGCTCGGAAATTAACAGGCAAATCTTTCAAAATCCAATCTATTAAAAAAACCAGACCTGCTGATGTAAGAATTTATATCTCTGATTGTTTTAAAATAAAGACCCATCTAGGTTGGGAAATTAAAAAAGATTTATTTACCACCTTGGAAGAAATAACTAAATGGATAAAAGACAATAAAGAAAAATTAATTTATTTGTTTAAATGAATATAGCTTTAATAACAGAAAAAACTTTTCCCCCAGTAAACAGGGCTAATCTTAGATTGTATAGATTAGCAAAAGTTTTGGTTAAAAAAAATCATAAGGTATATTTTATAAGTCCCTCAATTCATCCATTTTCTGACACAAAATTCAACTACGAAGGAATAAAAATTTGCCAATTTAAAGGGTTTGATAAATTTCTTTATTCAAAATTGCGAGCAATTGTTAGAGGCTTGCATTTGTTCAATTCTGTTGCTTTTATAGTTTCTCTTAATTTTAAATACCAATTTGATGCCCTTCATGCCTGGAATCCTTTAGCAGGACTATCAGCAATTTTAGCAGGCAAAATTATTAAAAAACCTGTTTATATTGATTTCACAGATTTCTATTCTGATATAGCTAAAAGTGATTCTAATAAATTAGTGACTAATTTTTTTAGCAAAATCGAGAATTTCATTTTAAAAAACGCTGAAAAAATTATGGTGGTAAGCAAACCAATGAAAGAAAGATTGATCAATCAAAATATAAAAGAAAGTAAAATCAAAATTGTAGAAGATGGCGTAGATAAAAATATGTTTAATCCAAATCTTAATGGAACAAAAATAAGAAAAAAACTTGGTCTTAGAAAAAACATACCTATAATTATTTATCATGGAGATATCAAACCGCCAGATGGGGTAGATATTCTTTTTAAGGCTTTCAAAGTTATATTAAGAGAAATTCCTCAAACAAAACTGCTGATCGTAGGAGGGGGTGGCACTTATTTTGAAAAAATAAAAATGTTAGGAAAAAAATTAAAAATAGATAAATCAATAATCTACACTGGGTGGATAGATCATAAAGAAGTACCTTTATATTTAGTAGCCTCCGATATAGGAGCAATGCCAATGCGTCCAACTTTAAATCATCAATGTTATCTTTCTTTTAAATTATTTGAATATTGGGCCTGTGGGAAACCAATAATTACAACAAAACTTAAAGCAATTTCAGCTATAGTTAAAAATGGAAAAAATGGACTAATTGTAGAACCAGAAAATTATCTTCATTTAGCAAAAGCGTTTATCTATCTTTTAAAAAGACCAAATCTTGCTAAAAAATTAGGAAAAAACGGAAGAAAACTTATAGAAGAAAAATTTAATTGGGATCAGCTTATGGAAAAAGAAGTCCAATTCTGCTATTCATCTAAATGAAAATTCTAGTTACAAATTTAGCTGGTATAAAAAAGGAAAATGGAGAAATAAAACATTTCGCCAAAGCTGGTTCGCGTTGGCCTATGATTATAGGAAAAACAAAAACAGTAGATTATTATCCTTTTCCATTTTGGCTTGCCTACACTTCTTCTCTTTTGAAAAGAGATACCCCTTTTAAAATAAAAGGACTTGATGGAGTTGTTCTGGATTTAGATGCAAAAAGTTACCTAGATCTAGTAAAAGATTTTAAACCGGATATCTTAATTACTGAACTTACAACCATCTCTATTAAAGATGATCTTGAAATATTGAAAACAGTTAAAAAAGAGACAAAAACAAAAGTAGTTCTAGCCGGAAATTTTCCAACAGTAAAAGATTATCAATTACTTAGATTAGAATTTATCGATTATATCTTAAGAGGTGAATATGAAATTACAGCCAAAGAACTAATAATTGCTCTTTATGAAAAAGGACCTTTAGAAAACGTAGAAGGTTTATCTTATAAAATTAAAAACAAAATTTTTAGAAATAAAGAAAGGCCCCTCTTAAAAAATTTAGACGAACTTCCTTTCCCTGATCGAGAAGATTTCCCAGCTACTCTTTATCCTGATTTCACCATCTATTCCCCATCTATCAGCTTAATAGCTTCTCGAGGTTGTCCTGCAAATTGCGTTTATTGTCAAGAAAGACATATTCTTTATGCCTCTCCTCTTTACAGAAAAAGAGATCCTAAAAAAGTTGTAGATGAAATGATCTATTGTAAAGAAAAGTTTGGGGCGCGACAATTTTATTTTGATGATCAAAGTTTTGTAGTAGATAAAAACTATACCAAAGCAATCTGCGAAGAAATTATAAAAAGAAATTTAAAAGTTCCTTGGACATGTATGGGTGATGCAATGTTTACCGACGAGGAAACAATTGATCTCATGGCAAAAGCAGGTTGTATTGGAATGAAATTCGGGGTAGAAACATCTAATCAAAGGATTCTTAAAATCATTGGAAAACCTCTTAATCCTGAGAAAGCAAAAGAAGTAGTTAAATGGTGTAAAAAGAGAAAAATTAGAACTCATGCTACTTTTATGATTGGCCTTCCAACTATGAGAAAAAAAGATGTCCTAAATGATATGAAATATTTAAAAGAATTAAAACCCACTACAGCTCAAGTCGCAATAGCAACACCCTATCCTGGAACTCCTTTTTATAAATGGGCAAAGAAAAATAATTATCTTATAACTTTTGATCTCTCAAAATACAATGGCCAAGGTGAAGCTGTTATAAGTTATCCTTATTTTAAAAAAGACGAAATTGAACTACTTTATAAAATATTTTTAAAAAAGGTAAGTAGAGGAAAATTAATTCAATTTCTTCTCTCACCTATATCAAGTTTTTCTATTATGAAAGAACTTCTTAAAAGAAAAGGTTTAAAATCTTTGATAAACTCCATTTTTACGGTAATAAAAAGAACTATATGAGAGATCAACTACAACAAAATCTCAATCCTTTAGTTTCTGTTATTGTTCCTGCTTATAATGCAGAAAAAACTATAGGAAGATTTATTAATTCTATAATAAATCAGTCTTATAAACCTATTGAACTTATAATTGTTAACGACGGAAGCAGTGATAGAACAAAAGAAATTGTAGAAGAGTTCATTGGAAAAAATCCAAAAGTAAATATTAAGTTAATAAATCAAAAAAATCAGGGAATGACCAAATCTAGAAATAAAGGCTTTCTTTCCTCAAGAGGAAATTACCTTTGGTTTTTAGATTCTGACATGGAATTGCCAAGAGGAATAGAAATAGAAAAATGCGTTTTAAAATGCGAAAAAGAAAACTATGATGCTTTAATGATTCCTGAAAGATCTAAAGGAAAAGGATTTTGGGCAAGATGTCGCGGCTTTGAGAAAATTCTTAATGATGATGATTTTCATAAAAATGCTGTCAGATTTATGAAAAGAAAAGTAATAGAAAAAGTAGGCACTTATGATCCAAATTTAACAGCTGCAGAAGATTTTGAATTTCATAATCGAGTAAGGAACGCAGGATTCAGATTTACTTTAATTAAAGAAATTTTTATCTATCATTGGGAGGTTGACTCTGTTTTTAAAATGGTTAAAAAAGCTTTTAATTATGGAAAAACTATGCCACTTTATATTAGAAAACACCCCAAAGAATCCTTTTACCAATTTTTTATTTTCCGACCATCTTATCTTAAAAATTGGAAAAAATTTTTAAAAGAGCCAATAAGTGGAGGTGGGTTACTTTTCTTAAAATTAGTTCAATATTCTGCTGCTACTTTAGGGATGGTTTCCTATCTTTTAACTAAAATAACTAAAGTAAAAAATGCGAATTCTTCTTATTAATCCTCCAAATTCAATACCCTTAAAATGGAATTTTCCCTTAACAGTTTTCCAACCTTTAGGATTAGCTTATATTGCTGCTGTTTTAGAAAAAGAAGGTTATAAAGTCAAAATTTTAGATGCACTTGCCTTAGGATGGCAAAACGAAAGAATTGAAAATGGTCTTTTAAAAATAGGACTTACTCCTTCAGAGATAGAAAAGGAAATTAAAAATTATAGGCCAGATGTAGTAGGAATCAGTTTCTTATTTTCTTCTCAAGAAAAAGAAGCGTTAATGGCAGCTGAACTTGTTAAAAAAATAGATAAAAACATTTTTTTAATCGCAGGAGGACCCCATGCTACTATCTTGCCTTCTCGACTTCTTTTAAAATCTGAAATTGATTGCGTAATCCTTGGTGAAGGAGAAATTACCACTCTCAAATTAATAAATTGCCTTAGGAAAAATCAAAATTGGAAAGAAATAAATGGTATTGCTTTTAAAGAAAATGGAAAAATTTTCTTAACCAAACCAGCTCCTTTTATCGAAAATCTAGACCTACTTCCTTTTCCAGCAAGACATTTACTTCCAATGGATCTATATTTTAAAGCAGCAAAAAAGATTAAAGCAGCAAGAAGTATTTCCACTTTTTCTAAAAGATGGGCAACTATCATAACTTCAAGAGGTTGCCCTTTTAATTGCATTTTTTGCTCTATTCATCATGTAATGGGCTATAAATTTAGAGCTCGTTCACCAGAAAATGTAATAGCAGAAATAGAAGAATTAGTAAAAACTTATAAAATCCAACATCTTGATATAGAGGATGATAATTTCACCTTAAATAAAGAAAGAGCTAAAAAAATTCTAAATTTAATGAAAGAAAAAAAATTCAAAATCTCTTGGTCTACTCCAAATGGAATTAGAGCGGATACCATTGACGAAGATCTTATTAAAAAAATGAAAGAAACAGGATGTATAAGAACCATAGTTGCTCCAGAGTCAGGAAATCAATTTGTAATAGATGAAATTATTAAAAAGAAAATAAATCTTGAAAAAGTAGAGGAGGTTGTAAAATGGGCTAAAAAATACAAATTATTAGTAGAAGCATTTTTTGTCCTTGGTTTTCCTGGAGAAACTATAAACCAAATGGAAGAAACAATAAAATTTGCAAAAAAATTAAAAAAACTTGGTGTGGATGACTGTGCTTTTTATTTAGCTACTCCATTTTATGGAACAGAGCTTTTTAAAATTGTAAAAGAAAAAAAATATCTTAAAGAATTTAACTTTGACAAATTAAATACTTTAAGCGGAGAGCCTTTATTCGAAACAGAAGACTTCACTAAAGAAGATCTTAAAAATTTATGGGAAAAAGCAAAAAAAATTAACCCAATTATCTCAAAAGGAAGAATAAAACTAGCTATTTCTCTTCTATTTGCTGATCCTAAACGTGCTTTTCATTATTTTTTTCTCCGAATTTTAAGAAAAATATAAATTATGTTCGATTATGAAAAAAACTTCATGGGCGTTGGAAATATAAAGAAACGACAAGCACCAACCAGTTTTTTAAAGGTACTTCAATGGAAATTTGAATATCGAATGTATAATTTTTTAAAACAGATAGGTCCGATTAAAGGTCGGATTTGTGACATAGGATGTGGTGGTGGAGAATTTCTTTCTAAATTAAAAACTTTGTTTCCTTATGGAGAATATCATGGATGTGATATAAGTAGAAAAGCAATTGAACTAGCAGAAACTTTTTCTGAAGGAATAAAATTTAAAGTAATTAAAACAAATACTCTTCCCTACCCTTCTGAATTTTTTGATCTTTGTATTTCTTTAAATGTCCTAGAACATGTAAAAGATATCGAAGCTCATTTGAAAGAAATTCATCGAATTTTAAAACCGGGAGGAAAATTCCATATTTGTGTCCCTACTGAGGGAGAACCATTTACTATGACATGGATCTATCAAAAGTTAAAATTTGGAAAAAATTTTACCTACAAAAATTGGGGACATATTCATCCAGAATTAACTCATTCAAAATTAATTTATCTATTAAAAAAAAGCGGTTTTTCAATTGAAAAAATCTCTTACAGTCTTCATTTCCCTACCGATTTTTTAAATTTGTTTTTATATTTTCTTCCTAAAGAATTGCTATTTTTTATTTATAAGGAAAAAACATTTTATTTTACCGATGCTGGGATAAACCAACAAATTCTTTCAAATAAAGCTTCTCTAAAAGGACCTTTATTTGGCCTAAGAGAAATCTGGCTTTGGCTTTTAAAATTTAACGAAATTATAAGATTTTTAGACACCTATTTTCTAGGAAAAATATCTACCACTGCCTCTACAGTTCATTTAACAGGAAGAAAAAAATGTGCGGAATAGCTGGCTTTATTACCCAATCAAATAAATACAATTTTAAATCTCTCTCGGAAATGATCAATTCAATCAATCATCGCGGACCAGATGCTAGAGGTTTTTTTATTGATCCAAAAAAAGGAATTTATCTAGCTCATTGTCGACTCTCTATCATTGATCTTTCAAAAAATGCAAATCAACCTTTAACTAACGAAAAAAATACTATTTATTTAATCTATAATGGAGAAATTTACAATTTTAAATCTCTTAAAAATTATCTCATTAAAAAAGGTCATCAATTTAGATCAAAAACTGATGGAGAAATTTTAATCCATCTTTATGAAGAAGAAGGCCTTAAATTTTTGCACAAATTAAATGGAATGTTTGTCTTTGCTCTCTTTGACAAAATCAAACATAGATTAATTTTAGCAAGAGATAGGATTGGAATTAAACCTCTTTACTATTTTTTAACTAATCAAATTTTCTCCTTTGCCTCAGAGATAAAAGCTTTCAAACCTTTAGGAGAATTTTCAATTTCTAAATTTGCTATAGAAAACCTGTTAAGATATCAATTTTTACCAAACAATCACTTAACTATTTTGAAAAATATCTATAAATTGCCTCCAGGACATTTTTTAATTTACAACCTTTCAAATAGAAATTTTAAAATAAAAAAATATTGGAAACTTTCTATTAATAAAAAAATAAGAAACCTTAATTTTAACGAAGCTCTAGAAACTTTTGAAAATTTATTAATCAAAAGTATCAAATTAAGACTTATAGCTGATGTGAAAATAGGGATCATGCTTTCAGGAGGAGTTGATTCTTCTTTAATTGCTGCTCTTTCTAGTAAATTTTTTTCGAAACAAATCTTTACTTTTACAGCAGGATTTGAAAGCAAGATTGATGAAAGAAAATGGGCAAAAAAAGTAGCTGATTTTATTGGAAGTACTCATACCGAGTTAATTTTGAATCTATCTGAAATTATTAAAGACATTGAAAATATAGCATTTTATTTTGACGATCTTTCTAGTTTTGATGCAGGTCTTATAACAAACTATTTAATAGCTAAAGAAATAAGAAAAAGAGGTATAAAAGTAATTCTTTTAGGAGAGGGGGCGGATGAAATTTTCGGTGGATATTCGTGGTTTGGTTTAAGTCAAATTCCGTTTAAGTTTTTTCCTTTACCTGTTAAAAAATTTCTTTTCTACTATGCTATATCTAGAAATTATTCTTTTGATCCTATCTCTTCTTTTAAAGAGTTTAATAAAATTCTTAAATCTTTTTCTAAAGAAATAAAAAATTTTTTCGATTTGATTAGTTATTTTGAAATTACTTTCCAATTGCCAAATCATTATCTTATGAAAGTTGATAAAGGTTCAATGATGGCCTCTATTGAAGCAAGAGTTCCTTATCTAGATCATAATTTAGTAGAATTTGGTTATAGTCTTTCTCCTTCCTTTAAATTAAAAGGAAAAACATTTAGTTTCAAAAATCCGAAAGAAAAATATCTTCTAAGAAAATTAGCATCAAAATACTTACCTTCTGAAATTGCTTTCAGGAAGAAAAAAGGAGGGATGTTTCCGGTTTCTGATTTTATCAAATTAGCTCAATCTAAAATCAAAGATTATTTACTTTCTAAAAATTCTCTTGCAATAGAGATCTTTGGCAGAAAAAAAATCGAAAAGCTTCTAAAGGATCCGATTAATTTAGGAAAAAGTAACTGGAATTTCAAAGAAGTTGAAAGAGAAATTTTTTTATGGAAATTGTTTCTTTTAGAACTCTGGAGAAATAGTTTAAAAGTTTAAAAAGATTAAGCGATGTTTCTTTTTATTACCCATCGAACTTATGATAAAAGAAAGATTAAAAAAGCTGGAATAGATCAGCTTCTTTCTTTTTTAAGCAAAAAAGAAAAATGTCTTTTAATAGAACATCCTATCGAAAGTGATTATCCTTTTTCTAAACTTAAAGAAATTTATAAAAACAAAGAAATTCTTCTAAAAAGAAAGAAGAAAATTATTTCTCAGAGACTGACAGAATTTGTTTTTAACTTATCCCAAACTTTTATTTTCCGACCCAAAATTATTATCTCAGTTAATGCTTTTAATACTTTCTCCGTGATCTTTTTGAAATTAATAAATAGAAATACAAAAATTTATTTTTTTATTGCTGATTACTCTGAAAATAGGTTTAATCAAAAAATTTTTGATTTGATTTATAAAATTCTCTTTAAAATTAGTTTAAAATTCTCAGATAAAATTTTTGTTGTCTCTAAAAGAATTTATAAATTTCTAGCTCCATCTTTTGAAAAAAAACTTATTTGGCTACCCAATTCTCCCCATTTCAAACTCATTCCTAAAATTTCACCAAATCAAAAAAATAAATTTTCTTTGGTATTCTCAGCTGGAAGGTTAACCCAACGAGTAAATCTTGCTGGATTATTTAAAACTATCAAAATACTTCAAAAAAAATTTCCAACTATAGAGTTAAATTTAATAGGAAAAACAAATAAAGAAGTTTATGATTTAATTAAAGCTTTCGAAATCGAAAATCAAGTAAAAATTTATGATTTTTTAAATCATAAAGAAGCGCTAAAAATTATTTCTTTAAGTTATATAGGTCTTAGCTGGTACTCAAGAAAAGTTTCCCATTTGTTTTGGGGAGATTCTTTAAAAATAAGAGAATATGCAGCAGCTGGACTTCCAATTGTAACAGATGGACTAACCTCTACAGCTCAAGAAATGGTCAAATTTAAAGCAGGTTTTATCATAACTACTTCTCAAGAAATGGCAGAAAAAATTACCCAATTAATAGAAAATAAAAAACTCTATTTGAAAATAAGAAAAAATGCTCTTTCTTGGGCGGAAAATATGGATAAAGAAAAAATTCTAACTTCTCTAACTCCTCTTTTTGACTAAATCTATTTTAGATATTTTTAATTTAACTATTAAAAAAATTTAATGAAAAGGAAATTATAATCTTCTTGAATGAAAAAAGTTTTTTCTTTTTTACTTAGATATAAAATAGTTTTTATTCTTCTTTTTTTAATCTTTCTAGCTACTTATAAAGTTCTTCCTGATAAAGGAATTTTACGTCACACTGATTTCTTCTATCCTTTTAATCTAAAAGGAAATTTTAAAAATTATATTTCTGCTTGGGATTTTTCAAATTTCGGCATAGAAGCTTCAAGTTCCTTTAGTACTTTAACAAACCTTCTACTTCTTTTGTTTTTAAAATATTTGTTTCCTGATTGGATAAATGTAAAAATTCTTTTAATTTTACCTTTATTTCTAATTGGTATTTTCACTTATAGATTTACTAAAGATGTATTTGAAAAATTTAAATATAGAGAAGAAGCAGCAATAATATCAGCTATTTTTTCTATCTCAAATCCTGTAATTTATAATTATCTTGATTCAGGTACCTATGCTATTTTATTTTCTTTTGCTTTCGCTATTTTATTTTTTCATTTCCTTCTAAAAGCAATAAAAACAGAAAAATTTATTTATATAATCTATGGAAGTTTTACCTCTATCTTCATTAATCATCTAACAATATTTGCTCTTTTGATTCTTTTTGTTTTTATTTTTCTTATTTTTGAGCTTCTTCTAGATTTTAAAAAAAGCAACTTAAAAACCTTTTTTAAATTTATTCCAATTCTTTTTATTTTTGTCTTTCTTTTAAACAGTTATTGGATCGTTCCTCTTTTAGGAAAATTCTTTCAAGGAAATTTTCTTCAAGAAACCTTCACTAGTGGTTCAGATATTACTTGGCTCACAGATATGTCAAAAAGTGCTCGATTGTTTGCTGCAGATCACCTACGTCATCTTCCTTACGGTCTTTTAAAAAATATTGATGGATTTCAAATTGGGTTTTCTTACTTGCTTTTGGTTTTTATTCTTTCTACCTTAATTCTTTTCCCAAAAGATAAACTTATTTTCTTTTTTTATTTTACAGGCATTTTATTTGTCATTTTATCTTTAGGGAATAAAAAGCCCTTGGGTCTTTTATTTGAATTTCTTTGGCAACATTTTGCTATTTTCCATGGATTCAGATCCACTATTAGATTTTTAATTATGGGAGTTATCTCCTATAGTATACTTCTTGGTTATTTTACAATCTATTTAATCTCTAAATTAGAATCAAAAACAGCTCGTTCTCTAGCTTTTACTGGTCTAACACTTTCTATCATCTTCTCATGTTGGCCTATCTATAGTGGAGATTGCTTAGGAGTTTTTAACCCTGTAAAAATTCCTCAAAGTTATTATGAAATTAAAAAAACTATAGATGCTTCAAAAGAACTTGCAAATATCCTGATTCTCCCAGATAATCTTTCTCCTTTCTTCTCCTGGAGTGATAAAAAGAAAAAAGCACTTTCTGCACTTTATTTTGAAAATAACTTTTTCAAAAAACCTACTATATTTCTTTTTATTCTTTCTTTTTCCAATCGACATAAATTCATATATTCTCAGATCCAAGAAAAGAAAGATCTTAAAAAACTTTTTGCTATTTACAATATTGGTTATATCATTCTCCATAAAGATTATCTTATCAACAACGATTTTAAAAAACCTAACAGAAACTATCTTTTTTACAAAGAAATTCTTGAATCATTCCCTTGGATTAAATTAGAAAAATCGTTTAAAGAGATTGATTTCTATTCCATCGATAAAACTGCTTTCCAAAAAAGAATTTACATTCCTGAATCAATTGTCCTTATAGATTCCAAAGAATTCCTTTCTAATTTAACTCAAGAAAAAGACCCTATCAAAATTAGAGAAGATTGGCAAGTAAGTGTAAATTCCTCAGTTCCTATGAAAGCAAAAGATAATCTAAATTATAAGCTAATTCCAATTTCTTTTAATTTAATAAAAACAAAAAATGCCGCTTATTTTCTAACCGATCTTATTCCAAAAAAAGAATCTATTTTATTTGAAAATTTTGATTTTAACAAAACAGAAATAAATTCCAATGGAAAAAGACTAAAAATTTTTATATCCCAGCCAAATTCCCTTCCCCAAATAAAATTCAAAATGCTTCACCCAACAAAATACTCACTCTCAATAAAAAATGCAAAAAAGAAATTCTTGCTCATTTTTTCTGAAAGTTATCATAAAAATTGGAAATTATTCTTTAAAAAGAAATCCATATTTGAAAATACCCATCTAATTGCTAATGGTTTTGTTAATGGATGGCTAATTGATCCTAAATTAATTAAAAAAGAAAATTTTGAACTTGTTTTAGAATATCAAGGTCAAAAATTATTCTATTTAGGTCTTTTAATTTCATTTTTAGGATTTTTATTCCTCTCTTTGTTAATCTTTTATATCAAAAAATGAAAAAAATTCATAAAATTTTACTTATTCTAATTATTAGCGTATTCTTGCTGAATTTTATTATCTTGATTTCTAAAGCATTTGGATTAGATGAAGAAATTAGCTGGTTTTTAAAATTAAACGAAGATGCAAAGAGACTCTCAGATATTAAAAAAATTAGAAAGGCTTTAGATCTCTATTATAAAGATCATAAACGCTATCCTTCAATAGATGCAATATGTAGCTCCTGGCTTTCAACAGAAAAAAACTATCTTCCTGAACTAGAGCCATATCTCAAAGAGCAACCTCATGATCCTATTGAAACTTCCAAAAAATGCCCTGACTATTGTTATCAAGGACTTCAAGATGGTAGTGATTATAAATTAATATATTATTTTAAAACTCCTAATCCAAGAGCTATTGGAATTCAAACATCTTTGTGCGGAAATTATTTCAGATACGAATTTTGTAAAAAAGATCTTAAATGCGAATATTTTAATTCTCATTATACCGCTCAAATTAAAAATTTATCCCTTGAAAATGATAAAAAAAGATTGAAGGATATAGCAAAGATTAAAAAAGCCTTAGAAGAATTTTATAAAATCCACCAACATTATCCAAAAAGCTCTATCATTTGTAGCTCCTGGACTGAAGAAAAAAATTATATCCCAGCTCTAAAAGGATTTCTTAAAGAACAACCTCATGATCCTATTGAAAAACCTAAAAGTCTTCCAGATTATTGCTATATTAGCAATGGAAAAACTTATGAACTAATCTATTATCTTAAAAATGAGCTAAAAGAAAATCCAGGTGTTCCAAAACCAGAACTGGGCAAAAGTGGAGAATTTAAAAGATATGCAATTTGTGGAAAAGAAGGATGTTTGAAATAATAAAATCTTTAATTCTTATTGGTTTATTTTCTCTTTCAATCAGTTCTTTGTTTTTGCTTTTGAAAATTTTTCCGAAATTTTCAGAAACTTTAGTAACCTTTTCTTATTTTTTATTTATCCTAGCAATTTTACTCCAATTTATAAATATCAAACTTTCTTTTAAACCTCAAAATAACAAAAAAATTTATCTTTCTCCTTTAAAAATAGCTTTTCTTTGGATCTTATTACTTTTTGGAGGAAGTCTAATAACTCTTGGAATTTCAAAAACCAACAAAATGATCCAAACAAATAAACAAATTCTAGAGCGTTATCAAATCTGTAAAGATCTTTGTGTAAGGATAAGGCAAAATAAAATTTCAGAAGAAAAAATAGAAAAACTTATTTTAGAGTTAAATAATGAATTCAAAAAACTAACAATTTCCCAAAATAAAGAAACATTTCCTTTTTCAAAGATCTATTTATTTTATTCTAAAAATACTAAAGAGGAAGCTAAAAAAATCTCTTCCCTTTTAAATAATTTATTAAATCAACAATTGATAATAAAAGAAAATTCTAACCTAAAAGAAAAAGAAATAGAATTAATTTTATAGAAAATGAGAATCATCAGTATCCAACCAGGGCATAATGCAACAGCAGGTTTTTTTGAAAATGGGAAATGTAAATTTATTCTTCATGAAGAAAAGTTTACTAATATAAAAAATCATTTTGGATGGCCAGAAAATTCTCTTTCTTTCCTTTCTAAACAGATAGATTTTAACAAAATCGACTATTTTGTATTTGGTAGTAGAGGTCATCTTTTATCTGCTACACCTTCTAATAAAAAAGATCATTTTGAAACCCTAGGTAGTTCAAACTTAAGGAAAATTTGGGATCTTTTTAGTTACACTATTTTAGGAAAATCTCTCTCCACTGAAATAAAGAATTTTATTTTATATAAAAAAATCTCACCAAAAGCAAGAGAATCTATAGAAAATTGGTTATTTGAAACATATAAAATACCAAAAGAAAAACTTTTCTATTTCGATCATCATCTTTGTCATTGTCTGACTCCTTTCTATTTTTATGGTCTTGATAAAGAAAAAGAAAAAATTCTTTTAATATCTATGGACGGTGCCGGAGATTATGCATTTTCTAAAATTTATCTCTATGATCCTAAAAAATTTTGTTTAGAATTGATTGCAGAAAGTCCTTATAATTCCTCTTTAGGAGTTCTTTATTCTAAAATGACAGAATTTTTAGGAATGAAAGTAAATGAACATGAACATAAAGTAATGGGTCTTGCTGCTTATGTTTTAAATGAAAGGTATTTTAACCATATTTATGAAAAACTCTCAAAACTTATCTGGGTTGATTATAAAACTTTGACTTTCAAAAGTAAATTTGACCCTAATTTAGCCCATCTCTATTTTAAAAAACATTTTTCTTTTGAAAGATTTGATAATTTAGCTGCTGCGATTCAAAAATTTACAGAAGATCTTACCTTAAAATGGATAAAAGCAATAATTAATAAAACAAAAATTAAAAAAATAGCTTTAAGTGGCGGGGTTTTTATGAATGTAAAAATGAACCAAAAAATTTTGGAATTAGACGAAATAGAAAAAATCTATTTTCAACCTTCAGCTGGGGATGAGAGTTTAGTAATTGGTGCTGCCTGTAAATTATTTTTAGAAAAACAAGTTAAACTATCTCCTATTAAAACGATGTATTTAGGTCTTTCATATTCAGATAAATATATAAAAGATTTTTTAGAAAAACATCGATATTTTAGAAAATATAAAATTAGTTATTTTAAACACGGATTAGAAAAAGAAATTGCAAAATTGTTAGCAGATTTTAAGATAGTTGGACTTTTTAGAGGAAAAGGAGAATGGGGAGCGAGAAGTCTATGTAATCGTGCAATTTTAGCTAATGCATCTGATTTAAAATCTTTCTATGAAGTAAATGATGCTATCAAAATGAGAGACTTTTGGATGCCATTTGCTCCAACTATAAAAGATGACTGGGCTGAAAAATATATAAAAGACTGGAAAAAAATTAAAGAAAAAGCATTTGATTCAACTAAATACATGATTTTAACTTTCAATTCCACACCATTAGCTCAAAACCATTTAAGGGCAGCAATTCACCAAAAGGATAAAACTTTAAGACCTCAGATTGTTTCCAAAAATGATAACCCATTTTTATATTCTTTACTCAACCATTATGAGAAATTAACAAAAATGGGTGGGTTTTTAAACACTTCATTAAATCTTCACGGATTTCCTTTGGTAGGAACTTTAGAACAAGCTTTGTTTACCTTTGAAAATTCTAATCTTAAATATTTGGTTTTAGAGAATTTTTTAATAGAAAAATGACCAAAATTTTCTTTCCTGAACAAGAAAATAAATATCTAAAAGAACTTAATCTTTTTTTCTTTCGCAAATACAAAAACTTTAAAAAATTGTTTAATTTGTTTAAAGGAATAATAGCAGAAAAGAAAAAATCGATTCTCTTAAATCATCTTCCTTATATAATTTATATCGACCCTACTAATATTTGCCCTTTAAGATGTCCTCTTTGTCCAACTGGACTAAGGCTTCAAGGAAGAAAAACAGGTTTTATGAAATTTTCTACTTGTAAAAAAATAATCGATCAATTAAAAGACAGTTTATTTTTTGTAAGACTTTATAATTGGGGAGAACCTTTGCTTAATCCGGAAATTTTTAAAATGATCGACTATATTTCTTCAAATAAAATTGGTAGTATAATAAGCACCAATTTGTTGGTTGATAAAGAAATCTTAGGAAATTTAGTAAATTCTTCTTTAGATTATTTGATAGTTTCTTTAGATGGAACTAGTAAAATAAGCTATGAGAAATATAGAAAGGGAGGAGATTTTGAAAAGGTTTTAAAAAACTTAAAAATTCTTGTTCAATTAAATCCTTCTTTTAAAATTGAATGGTTATTCATTATCAATAAATACAATCAAAAAGAAATGGATGAAGCAAAACACCTTGCAAAAGAACTTAAAATAGATATACTCCATTTTTCTCCCACTTTCGATTGTCTTTCTGCTTCAAAAATGAACGATAGAGGAAAAGAAATTTATAAAGAATTTAAAATAGATTACTCATTTCCTTTAGCAAGCTATTGCAATTGGATCTACTCAAGAATGGTTTTCAACTGGGATGGCAGCGTTGCTCCTTGTTGTGCTCTTGATGATTCTAAATTTGATTTTGGAAATATATTTAAAAATTCTGTAGAAGAAATTTGGAATAATAAAAAATATCAATTAGCAAGGAAAATTTTTAAATATAATTTAAAACACAAGTATCCAAATTTCATTTGTAGTAGATGTATTTTTATTAAATGAAAAAAAGAAATTCAATTAATTTCAGAAATGCTTCTTTCCTTATTGCCTTCTATTCTCAAAAACTAAAAGGAGAAAAAACGTCAATCTCTCCTGCAGGCCCTCTAATAGATTATTTGATTAAAAAAGGAGCAAACTTTATTTGTTTTATAGACCAACCGGTGGCTCTTTCAGAAAAAACGCATCTCTGTTCTTTAGAAATTTATGGTAAAGAAGGAGCTAAAAAATTAACCTCAAATTTTTTTTCTCTCTTTAATAGAATCTCTCCAAAAAGAAAGAAAAAAGGAGGAACTTTTTTTAGATTAAAAATAAGAGATTTTTTCTCTGTTCTTTATTTTGGTCTTATTCTAAGAAAAAAGTTTGATTTTTTTATAGGATCGGAATCAATAAATACCTTAGCAGGAATAATCTTAAAAAGATTAAAAGTTGTTAAATTTGTAATTTACTATGTTATAGATCTTGCTCCATTAAGATATAAAAATAAATTCTTAAATTGGACATATCGAATTCTCGATAAATTTTGCTGTTATTATTCTGATTTTTGTTGGAATAATTCACCTGTTTATGAAATTCTTCGACTTAAGAATTTTAAATATAGTAAGAAAAAGATCAAACCCCAGATCAATTTAGGTTATGGAATTGATTTTGAAGGAATAAATATCCTCCCAATAGATCAACTTAAAGATCAAGTTATTTTTATAGGAAGCATTGATAAAGAAAATGGCATTGAGCTAATTATCGAAGCAGCCTTAGAAATCCTTAAACTTTATCCCACTCTTACTTTCAAATTAATTGGTGGAGGCCCTCAGGAGACCTCTTTCAGATCTAAAATAAAAAAACTAAATTTAGAAAAATCGATCCAAATTACTGGATATTTTTTTGACAAAAATAAAATTAGAAAAGAACTTTGCAGGTCAAAAATAGGCCTTGCTATCTATCCTCCTTTAAAGTATTCAATCAAACCTTATGGCGATCCTATAAAATTCAAAGAATATATGGCTGCTGGCCTTCCAATTATTACTACCGATATTTCCTGGTTTGCAGAAAAAATAAAATCAATACCTTTAGGGATTGTGATTGATTTTAATAAAAAAGATTTAAAAAATGCTATTCTAAAACTTCTTACTGATAAAAAATTTTTTCAAATTTGCAGAAAAAATGTTCTTTCTGAAATAAAAAAATACAGTTGGGAAAAAATCTTTGATAAAGCTTTTAGAAAGTGTTATGAAAAAATATCTCATCTATAGTTTTCTAACTCTTTTAATATTATTTCCGTGCTTAAAATCAGGGTATTTATTTGCCCTGGATATGATCTTTCCTCCTAAATTAAAATTCCCTACCGATTTTAATCTTTTTGCTTTAGCTTTATATTTTTTAAATTTTATTCTTCCAAGCCAATTAATTCAAAAATTAATTTTGTTCCTTATCCTATTTTTAGCAGGAATTGGAATGCACCAATTAATCCCGGTAAAACAATCTATTCCAAAATATTTTGCTGGTATTTTTTATATGATAAATCCTTTTGTTTATTCTCGTTTTCTTTTAGGCCAAATTCAACTACTTTTAGCCTATGCTTTGTTTCCTTTTCTGGTTAAATTAATTTTTGATTTCTTTTCTAAAGAAAAATCTTCAAACCTAATTTCTCTTAGCTTATTTACAATTTTAATTGCAATTTTATCTCCCCATTTTTTTGCTTTCTCTTTAATAATTTTCTTCTTCAGTTTTTTTATTCTCGCTCCAAAATTCAATTGGAAAATGGGTTTCTATCTTATTTTTCTTATAAGTTTAATTTCTCTTTATTTTATTCCTTTAATTTCTAAAAACCAAACAATAATTTTTCAAGAATCTCATTTCCAAGCTTTTACTCCTAGTTCTGATCCAAAATTAGGTCTTCCCTTTAATCTACTCGCTTTATTTGGCTCCTGGGCGGAAAGAGAAAATTATTATCTTTCTCTGAAAGAAATTAATCCTTTTTGGTTTCCTCTATTTCTAATTTTAGCTAGTTTAGTCATTTCAGGAATTATCTTCTCATTTAAAGAAGGATCCAAACAAGGGAAGATTTTTTTCTTGATTTTAATTTTTTCTTTTTTTCTTGCTTTAGGTATTTTAAAAGTGCCAGGATTTAGAGACTCACAAAAATTTGTTGCTTTACTCGCCCTTTCTTATAGCTGGTTTTCTGCTTATTTTTTAGAAAAATTGTTTGGCTGGCTTAAAGAAAAAAAGATAACATTTGCTTATGAAATGGGTCTTATTTTTCTTTTTCTTCCTCTTATTTATTCTAAAGGAATATTTTTTGGATTTTGGAATCAACTTAAACCAATTGATTATCCAATTTCATGGTATGAAATTAATAAATTTTTAAAAAGGGATAAGGAACCGTTTAGGATTTTGTTCCTTCCTTGGCATCAATATATGTATTTTAATTTTGCAAAAAAAATAATAGCCAATCCGGCTCCATTTTTCTTTGAAAAACAAATATTAGCAGGAGATAATATAGAAATAGATTCAATTTATTCTACTTCTCAACGTCCTGAGTCAAAATATATAGAATCTTTACTAAAGGTCAAAAATTCTCTTAAAAACTTTGGAAAGGATCTATCCAAAATAAATGTAAAATATATCCTTTTAGCAAAAGAAGCAGATTGGGAAACCTATCTATTTTTAGATAATCAAGAAGATCTTGATCTTATTTTAGAAAATGAAAATTTCAAGGTTTACCTAAATAAAATTTATCAATCTTCTTGTTCTTGCTCAGATTGCTCAACCCCAACCGCTTCAATTACTTCTTGAGCCTTACTTTCTCCTTTTCCCATCTCTTTTTGAGTAGGTGTTATTTCTTTTGTTTCTTTTGTTTCTTTCTTTTTTTCTTTTAACTCTATTTTTAATTGCTTTTTTATCTGTTTTTTCAACTGCTTTTTCTCTCTAATTTGTTGTTTAATCTCCTCTATTTTCTTTTTAATCTCTTCTTTCATTTCCTCTTTTTTCTTTAAAATCAACTCTTTCTTTTCTTTTGAAAGTGCCTGAAGGGCTCTTTCATGACCTTTTAATGAAACTTCCATTGCTTTTTGAATTGCTTCCTTTGCCTTCTCTGGTACTTTCTCATAAACCTTTGCTAAAACCTCTTGATGTTTTAAGGTTACTTTTGAAAGCTTTTCCATAAGCTTTTCTATTTTTACTCCTTTTTCTTTTAATTTTTCAACTCTCTTTAAAATGTGATCGATGTGCTTTTCATAATAATTAAGAGCTTTCTCGGCTGCTTTTGTGTTTTTCTTTTCAAACATTTTCTGAGCCTCAGCAATTCTCTCTTCTGCAAATTTTTCAAGTTTTTCAGCCTTTTTCTCAGCTGAAAAAGTAAATAAGAGACTAATTTTTTCAGCCAACATCTCTAGAAAATAAAGTGGATGATCTGGAGTCATTCCAGGATCAGGAAGAACTACATCATCCTGAGCAAAAGCTATTCCTGTTAAAAATCCAAAAGATAAAATCAAAATCAAAAACTTTTTACCCATTTTTCACCTCCTT